>DWXL01000177.1 GCA_019119235.1 Candidatus Blautia excrementigallinarum
ATATAGGGAATACTATAAACAGATAAGTAATTCGACAGCAAAAAAGCAGAAGTTCCGACAAGACATTTATACATATCTGTTTCTTATCAAAGAAGAATTTTTCCCATAGACACAGAAAATTTTACGCTCTCAATTTTGTTTTTTTAATTGTCTACTTGACGGGTAGCACACCATATTACGGGCTTTCCAACGCTGTTTTCAATTTTTCAAACCTACACTATTCTTCGCAAATCTACGCAAATTCACGGGCAAATGGTGTAGTAACTCGGTGCGTCTTTAACCTGATTTTCTCTGCTTTTTCGGCGTTCCCACTTCTTTGAAATCAATAATTTTCGCCATCTGTTCCGCCACTCGGTCATAGCTGGCGTTTGTGTAGACATACAGCGTTACTCCAACGTCAGAGTGTCCCGTCACATACTGCAAGGTCTTTATATCCATACCTGCGTTTGCCATATTCGTACAGAAAATATGGCGGAACACATGGGGCATAATATGCGGCAGCGGCTTATCCGGGTACAACTTCTTATACTTTTTCATCGCCCGGCACATTTCATTTTCGATATGCAAGTGGCGACAAACCATTCAAAGGACACTGCCGTTCTTATTACTGCTTATAATATTGCTTCTTGAATTTTTCACAAAGTTATCTCCTAAATTATTAAATAATTTTCTCTGAAATCTCCAATGCTTTCATATATTCAGCTAAATCAATAGCAGGAACTGTCCCCATATTCTGGAGTAATATCAATAATTGCAAAAAGAAATACACTAATGATTCTTCTTGGTTGCTTGTTCTTAAATTATTGGTAGGATAATCAAAGCAAAAAGCCCCTCCCTGTAAAACACAGCCACAATCTATCTGTTGTTTTTCTGTATATTTATTAAGACATTTTTGGAATGAATTTCCAAATGGTTCTTTCCATTCAGTAGTTGTAGTTAGTATTCCAGCAAGAATACGGTACCTTTTTCATCTATCATTTCTCTCTATTCAAGTCGTACTAAATATTTCTATTATTCAATCCCTAAGAAACAAGTGGCAAAATACTCAATACACCTCTTCATCTCTCCGCCTGACCACAGTGGGATAACCATCCAGGATCTTTTTGCGGCAGGGGCAGTCCTTATCGTGATCATTGATGATACCGCACGCCTGCAGATGGGAATATATGGTGACGGGGCCAACATACTTAAAGCCCCGCTTTTTCAGGTCCTTGCTGATCCTGGCCGACAGTCCGTTGCTGACTGGTATTCTGCCGGCGTCATGCCCCTGATACAGGATGGTTTTTCCATCGGAATAGGACCAGATATAATCGCAGAAAGTACCGAACTCCTCCCGCACTTTCTGATAGCATCGGGCGTTATTGATGATCGCATTTACCTTACGCGGGGAACGGATCATCCCTTCCGTATTCAGGATACGTTCCACGTCTGCCTCATTATAATCGGCGATCCTGTCATAATCAAAGTTATCAAAGCATTTCCGGAAAATTTCCCGTTTTTTTAACATCAATACCCAGGACAGTCCGCACTGCATGCACTCCAGAGTCAGGTGTTCAAACATATGTCTGTCATCGTGTACAGGGATCCCCCATTCTGTATCGTGATATACCTTGTCGAGCGGATCTGTATTCGCCCATCCGCAATATCCCATAAAACCAATCCTCCTCTGTTAACTGCTTCAAAGAGTTCTCATATTCACAGAAATAATTGTACCAAATATACGTTCACTTTTCCATGACTTTATATCATAAAAACGGCATCAAAAAAAGCCTTAAGATTTTGTTGATTTTTCCACTTCTGCATTGTATAATACAGAAAAATATGAATTGCCGCTTCCTGCCGCCGGGTAGGGAGTTAAGCGTCAGGTTTTCTATCGTTAGGCCTTTGAAGATAGAAAGTTCTGACGCTGTTTTTTTGTAATTTCAGGAGGAATCAGTTATATGGAACAGCAGTCTTGCCTGCGGGATTTCACCCGCTATACAATCTTGAGTATTCTGGGAACTTTAGGCGTATCCTGCTATATATTGGCGGACACGTTTTTTGTGGCAAAAGGGCTGGGGACCAACGGTCTTGCCGCTTTAAACCTCGCTATCCCCGTGTATAATTTTATTCACGGTACGGGACTTATGCTCGGCATGGGCGGCGCCACCAGATTCTCGATCTGTAAAAGCCAGCAAAAAACGGACGAAGTGAACCGGGTTTATACAAACACCATCTATCTCGCCCTGATCTTTTCGGGAATATTTGTCCTGGGCGGCTTCTTTTTTTCACGCCGGATCGCAGTGCTTCTGGGGGCGGATACAAGCATACTGGAAATGACGAACACGTATCTGTACTGGCTTATGCTGTTCGCGCCCGCTTTTATACTGAACGATGTCTTTCTCTGTTTTGTCAGAAACGACGGAAGCCCCCAGCTTCCCATGATCGCTCAGCTGACCGGAAGCCTGGCCAATATCCTGCTGGATTATATTTTCATTTTCCCGCTGGGAATGGGGATTTTCGGCGCAATTTTCGCCACCGGCTTATCTCCTGTCATCAGCATTATCATCATGCTGCCGCACTGGATCCGGAAGAAAAATACTTTCCATTTTGTAAAGACGGGACTCCGGAAATATATTATCAAACAGGATTTGTCATTAGGTTTTCCCTCTTTGATCGCCCAGATGTCCTCGGGAATCGTAATGATCACTTTTAACGCGATCATCTTAATGCTGGCGGGAAATACCGGGGTTGCGGCATATGGAGTAGTGGCCAATATTTCGCTTGTGATCGTTGCGGTATATACAGGTATCGCGCAGGGCGTCCAGCCTCTGATCAGTACTTTTTACGGCGTCGGGAACGGCAGGCAGGTTAAAGAAGTGCTGAAATACGCTCTGACGACCATGCTCTCGATTTCTGTTATCGTTTATCTTGTCATCTTTGTGTTTGCCGATCCGATCACCACTGTTTTCAACAGCGAGCATGATCTCAGGCTGCAGCAGATTTCCGTAACGGGATTAAAGCTGTATTTTATGTCTGTTCCCTTTGTGGGATATAATATTATCCTGGCAACTTTTTTTACTTCAATTGAACGGGTGCTGCCCGCGCATATCCTCTCTCTGTTAAGAGGACTGGTCCTGATCATTCCCATGGCGTTTTTGCTGTCCGCTCTGTGGGAAATGACCGGCGTCTGGCTCACTTATCCGATCACAGAATTCCTGGTCGCGATATTTGGATTTATCATATACAGAAAAAAATCCCCCTCGTAATCGAGGGGGTATCGTTTCCGGTCAGCTCTTCACTACAAGTATGCGAAGATCCACTTCTTCATATTCTCCGGAGGGCATCCGCCTGTACAGCGAAAGATCTGCTCTCTGCTGCACCGGAAGATCCTGAAGCACTTCCGAATACTCTTCCATGGTGCGGACTTCCCGGCCGTCCAGCTCAAAGATAATATCGCCGCTCTGGATCCCCGCGGCCATGGCAGGGGAATTCTCCTCCACACTGTCTACGTAAATTCCCAGGGGGATCTCCAGCTCTTCTGCTTTCTCTTCCGTCACTGTCTCTCCGATAATGCCTGCATAGCGGATATTCTCACCGTTGGAGAGCATCTCCAGAAGGGGGCGGAGCTGCGCTGCAGACACCGCGCGGACTACTGTTCCGTCTTCCTCTCCGTCCGTAAACATAATACCGGTCATCTGTCCGTCCATATCCAGGAGGACGCCGCCTCCGCTGCTGCTTCCTACCATGTCGGTGGTGAGTATGGTATACTCTGCGTCAGGAATCCGGTATTTGCCCAGAACCGACGTAATGTTTCCGTAAACCAGTGTTCCGGCGTCCCCGGTGGGACTTCCGATCGCGATCACCGGATCCGCCTGTTCCTGATCTGCTTCTGTTGCCAGAGAAACTGCCGGAACTGTCTGCGCCGTCTCGTCGTCCAACTCATCCATGCCGACTTTTATCACAAGAAGATTCGTTCTCTCATCCGCGCCACACAGGGTTCCTTCTCCGGAATCTCCCGTAGAAAAATCCACCCGGAATTTCCCGCTGTCTCCCAGCGTTTCCGAACGGGTGAGAATATAGAACGCGTCTTTATTTTTAAGAAAAATGATTCCCTCTTCGTCCCCGTATGTCAGCGAGGAATGATCCAGAAGGTTCTCCTTGTCGCCGATTCCCGTAACTCTGACCAGCGCTTTCTGAGGTTCCGCCGCGATTTTCTTGATCTCGTTGTATATATTCTCCAGGTGATCGGCAAGATCCGCTCTCATTCCGTCCGCGTCTGCCGCCGATTCTGTTTCCCCGGAAACTCCGCCTTCCACCTCGTTTCCCGGTGCGGCTGACTCCGCCTTTACTGTACCGGACGCTTCTCCTTCACCGGCGCTTTCCTGCCCTGAAGGCTCTGCTGCACCCTGGCCGTCTCCTTCTGCACTCATCTCATCCACGGTTCCGGTCACGCCTGCCGCGCCGGCGTCTTCCGCAGAAGTCTCCGTCTGACTGGCCGCCGGCGGGGACAATGTCACTTCTTCCTGTTCGGGCGCTTCCTTCCCCAGCACCTTCAGCATGGCCGGCATAGTGGCCGCAATGGTCAGCGCCGCGCATGCTCCGAAGATGATCCCGCACAGGGCTGCCATCAAAATTTTCTGTACTGCTGCTTTTTTATTTACAGGTCTTTTTTTAATTGTTTCTTTTATAAAAGGATAGTCCTGATCATTACGCTCAACCATAACCATTCCCCCGTAAACCTGATAATTTAAATCATATTTTAACAGAACAATATGAATTTTTTATGAATAAAAAAGTACAATTTTCCTTTTCATTCCGCCTGAAATCATGTAAAATAGACATAGTAAAAATGGGATATTATTTCCTTTTTGAAGTATAATTGATTTTATTTGAGACATCAGGAGATT
>DWXL01000022.1 GCA_019119235.1 Candidatus Blautia excrementigallinarum
GACAAAATGTGCCTGAAATGGGATATCGAGGATCTCAGCCTTCACCTGATCCATTCCCGCAAGCTGAACATCAAGGCGGTGGTGACATTTTATGCGACAGTGGACGAACTGGCGGGCGTGCGTCTTCCCGCGGCGGTGGACGACGATTCCGTATCTGTAAAAAAGAAGACGATGCGGCTTCTCAGTCTGGCCGTACATAAAAAAGATACTCTGCGGAAAAAAGAGGAGATCACTCTGGCGTCCAACAAGCCCAATGTCAGAGAACTTCTCTGGGATACGGTGGAAGTGAGGGGCCTGGATCTCCGTCCGGAGGACGGGATGGTGCGGGCCAGGGGAGAACTTTTTGTCTTTGCCCTGTATCAGAGCGATGATGAGAGCCAGAGCCTTCAGTGGCTGGAATATTCGGTTCCTTTTTCGGGAGAAGTGGAATGTTCCGGGTGCACGGCAGATATGATACCGGATATGGAAGCTTCGGTGATCCATCACACTGTGGAGGTGAAACCGGACGCGGACGGGGAAGAGAGGATGCTCCTGGCGGATATTGTGCTGGAGATCGGGATGGATCTGTACCGGGAGGAAGAGCATGAGATCATACTGGACGTCTATACGCCCCGCTGTCAGTGTATTCCCCGGGGAGCCAGAGAACAGCTGGAAAGCCTGCTTATCAGAAACTTCTCCAAGTGCCGGATCTCCGACAGGACCGCCGTGAGCGAAAGCCAGGGCAAAATCCTGCAGATCTGCCACGGACAGGGAAGAGTCAAAGTGGATAAGACCAGGATCGTAAAGGACGGGATCCAGGTGGACGGTATTGTCCATATGAAAATCCTGTATATACTGGGCAACGACGATATGCCTTTTTATTCCATGGAGACCATGGTGCCTTTCAGCCATGTGGCGGAGGCAAAAGGGATCACTGAAGACAGTATATACCGTCTCCACGCGGATCTTGAACAGCTGTCTACCACAATGGTGGACAGCAATGAGATCGAGATAAAGGCAACGGTAAGCATTAATGTGCTGGCCTCCGCCTGTGTGGAGGAGCTGATCATCGACAGGGTGGAAGAACAGCCCCTGGATAAGGAAAAAATCCGCGGTATGCCGGGTATTACCGTTTATATAGTGAAGCCAGGAGACACTCTGTGGGATATCGCGAAAAAATTTTATACCACCACCGGGGAGATCAGCAGCAGGAATGAACTGGAAAATGACCAGATCCATCCCGGACAGCCGCTGCTGCTGGTAAAAAAAGTAGCTGAATGACTATTGAAATCTGGCATAAAATCCGATAAAATACAGAAAAAGAATTGTATACAAAGTACACGAAAGGACAGAGGGAAGATATATGCGGCTGCGGGCAATGGCAAAGATCAATCTTGGACTTGATATTATCGGCAAAAGAGAGGACGGATACCATGAGGTGCGGATGATCATGCAGACAATCCGGATGTATGACGTTCTGGAGATCAGGAAGAAGACCTCTCCGGGGATATCCCTGTCCACGAATCTGCCTTATATCCCATGTGATGAGAGGAATCTTGTATATAAGGCGGCGAAGATTCTCATGGATGAATTCCATGTGGAGGAAGGTCTTTCCATGAAACTTACCAAGTCTGTCCCCGTGGCGGCGGGTATGGCGGGGGGGAGCTCTGACGCCGCCGCCGCTTTCGTGGGAGTGAACCGTCTCTTTCATCTGGGCCTCAGCGAAGAGGAACTTATGAAGCGGGCGGTACAGGTGGGGGCGGATGTTCCCTACTGCGTTATGCGGGGAACGGCTCTGGCGGAGGGGATCGGCGAGAAGCTGACCCGGCTTCCGGATCTTCCGGGCTGCTATATCCTGATCGGCAAGCCGGGAATCAATGTTTCCACCAGGACGGCCTATGAGAATCTGGACCTGAATGAGATCCGGAGGCGTCCGGATATTGACGGCATGATCTGTGACATTAAGAATAAAGATCTGTATTCCATGACAGGTAAGATGGAGAATGTTTTTGAACCGGGGATCATGGCGAAATATCCGGTGATCCGGGAGATCCGCGATCTCATGGAGAAGCAGGGAGCCCTGAAAGCCATGATGAGCGGAAGCGGCCCCACAGTATTCGGGATATTCGACGACGCCGGCAAAATGCAGAATGCAGCCAGGGCCCTGAAGAAAAGCGGGCTGGCGAAGACGGTGTTTGCCACCCGGACCTATAAACCAGGCGGAGGTACGAAGGATGAATGATTTTTCTGTTGACATGAATGAATATCTTCCCCTGCGGGATGTTGTTTTTAATACTCTGCGCCGGGCCATTCTCAAGGGAGAACTGAAGCCGGGTGAGCGGCTGATGGAGATCGCCCTGGCGGAGCGGCTTGGCGTCAGCAGGACTCCTGTCCGGGAGGCTATGCGCAAGCTGGAGCTGGAGGGCCTGGTGGTAATGATCCCCAGGAGAGGCGCCCAGGTGGCCAATATCACGGAGAAGGACCTGAACGATGTCCTGGAGGTAAGGATCGCCCTGGAGAATCTTTCCATCCAGAAGGCATGCGCCTGCATGACGCAGAAACAGCTGGAGGAGCTTAAGGAGGCTGCCCGTAAATTCGAGAGTATGACAGAGATCGGCAATCTTGTGAAGCTGGCGGAGGCAGATGTGGATTTTCACGAGGTCATATACCGGTCTTCGGACAACCGGCGGCTGAACCAGGTGCTGAACAATCTGCGGGAGCAGATCTACCGTTACCGTGTGGAGTATCTTAAGGACGAGGATACCCGGAAGATCCTGGTGAAGGAGCACGAGGAGATCTACGAGGCCATAAAGGCGCGGGATGTGAAGAAAGCCCAGGAGATATCCTACCGCCATATCGAGAACCAGAGAGAGGCGATCATGCGCTCTATCCGGGAGGAGGCAGATTCCGGAAGAGGGATCGGTCCTGAAGGAAAAAAGGCAAAACGTAAATAAAACAGAATAAGATGGTTATGATAAGAGAGATGCGGGAGACATCTCTCTTTTTTTATGTGAGGAACGGTTATGGAAAAAACAAAAATTTCTTTAAATCTCAGGGAGAATGAGGAATATATCCGGAAACGGTGCGCGGACTGCGCGGATATCCTGATCCGCCCCATGCGGCTGGGAGACGGGCCGAAGGTGGACTGCCTGATGGTGTACATCGAAGTGGCGGTGTCCAACATCATGCTGGACGACTCCGCCCTGGGAAAGATGATCAACCATTTCTGGGAGATACCGCCGGATCAGATCCGGGAATTCATAAGGAACAACAGCCTTGGGATCGCGGATGTGAAAAAACTTCCGGATATGGAGACAGCTTTCGCGGCGCTTTTGGCGGGCAACGCCGTGTTTTTTATGGACGGTTATGACGAGGCGCTGAAAATCTCCAGCAAAGGTTACCCGAATATGGGAGTTTCCGGTGCCGAGACAGAAAAGGTGCTCCGCGGTTCCAGGGAGGGTTTTACCGACGCGGTGAAGATAAATTCCGCCCTTGTGCGCAAAAGGATCCGGGATACAAGACTGAAGGTGGAGGAGAAAACTCTTGGCGTCCGTTCCCGGACGGTGGTGCAGATCCTGTATATGGAAGACCTTGTCCGGGAAGAGCTTCTGGAAGACCTGAAAAACAGACTGGACGAATATGAGATCGACGGGATCCTGGACAGCGGCATGGTGGAACAGCTGACAGACGACGCCTGGTACTCCCCTTTTCCCCAGTATCAGACAACAGAACGGCCGGACAGGGCGGCGCAGGAGATCCTGAACGGCAGGATCGTTGTGATCTGCGACAACTCCCCCTATGCTCTGATACTTCCCAGTTCTTTCAGCGGGTTCATGGAGAGCAGCGAGGACTGGTATCACCACTTCGAGATGTCGTCTTTTCTCAGAGTGCTCAGGTATTTCGCCCTCGCCGCGGCGACACTTCTTCCCGGCCTCTACCTGGCGGTGATCCGGTTTCACACCCAGATCCTTCCCACGAATCTTATCCTTTCTTTTGCGGAGGCGAGAGAGGGCGTGCCTTTTTCCAGCGTGGCGGAGCTTTTGTTTCTGGAATTAGCGTTTGAGATGATACGGGAGGCGGGAGTGCGGATCCCCGGATCTCTCGGGAACGCCATCGGTATCGTAGGCGGCCTGATCGTGGGACAGGCGGCGGTGACCGCCAATCTGGTCAGCCCTATTGTGGTGATGATCGTGGCGCTGACAGCGCTGGGAGGCATGGTGATCCCCAACGAGGAATTTGCCTCGGCCTTCCGCCTTCTGAAATATATGTTTCTTTTTCTGGGCGGATATCTGGGAATTTTCGGGATCGTGCTGGGACTTTATCTGACCGTGGCCCATCTGGCCGGGCTTCTCAGTTTCGGAATGCCGTATCTGATGCCTTTTATAAAAAAAGACGGAAGTTCCGGCACCGGGGAAGGAATTCTGAGGCCGCCTTTCTTCACTAGAAGAAAACGGCCCTGTTATGCGCGGAAAGAGGAAGAACTCAGGCTGAAACGGAGGAACGCGGAATGAAATTCACAGAAAATAACAGGATTTCCCACAGACAGCTTTACAGGCAGATGGTACTGACATTTCTGGCGCCGTTTCTTCTGTGTCTGCCGGGGGAAGGCGCTCTTGCGGGAAGAGAAGGCGTCGTCGGGATTCTTGCTGCGCTGCCGCTGCTGGCGGGCTATGTGCTCCTTCTTATGCGAATGGTTCCCTGGTATACGGATCCCGTCAAAAATCTCGGACCGGTCCAGGGAAGGCTTGCAGGACTGTTCTTTCTGTCCTATGTGTTTCTGACAGGAGCGTATCTTCTGGATCTCATGGCGGAGCTGATCCCGGAGATGCTCGTGCCGGGAGTGCCTGGGATCTGGATCGCTTTTCTGGCCGCCTGTGTGTGCAGCTTCGGCACACACAGAGGGATGCAGAGAAGGGGGAGAATGGCGGAGGTTTCCGGCGGTCTTCTGCTGGGCGGTATCGTTCTCATGATGGTCCTTTGCCTGGGACAGAGCCGGATATCCTATCTGCAGGAGATGCAGGAGACAGCGCTGGCCGCCGGGGACATTCCCGGCAGTTTTTATACGGTACTCTGCGCGTTTTCCGGCCTTTCACTTCTGCCTTTCATGCTGAAAGACGTGGAAAAGCGAGGAACCGCAGGAAAGACGCTGCTTCTGGGGATCACTGCCCTTTGCGGGATCCTAGCGGGGATGCTCCTGCTTCTCCCGGCAGTACTCGGGCAGGAAAGACTGGCGTCGGAGCGATATCCGGTACTGCCGCTTATGGCCGGCGCGGATCTTCCGGGGAACATACTGGCGCGGTTCGATGTGCTGTGGGCGGGTTTCCTGCTGTACAGCCTTCTGTTTGCCCTGGGCAGTCTGTTTCATTACGGGCACCAGATCACAGAGAGAGCGCGTCTGGGAAGCGGAAGATGGTGGATACCGGCGGCGGTGTTCCTTCTGGGCGTGACGGAATCTGGGGGAACCGGGATCCGGGATTATTACGGATTCTGGCTGACCCGTATCTTCTTTCCGGGAATGCTCCTCCTCCAGGCATATATGGCCTTCCGGGGCAGAAGAAAATGGAACAGAAAAGCGGCCTGCGCCTGCGCCGTGATTTTGTCCGGCTGCCTGTTTCTGGGCGGCTGCGGGGCGGTGGAACCGGAAAAAAGAATGTATCCTCTGGCTCTGGGTGTGAATACTGACGGGCAGGGCTTCAGAGTGATATATGGAATGCCCGACCTCCCCCGGGCTACAGGGCAGGAGAAACAGGAGGAGGGCGGAAGCCTGCCGGTACTGTCCATTCAGGGAGCGGATTTTCAGGAGATCCAGAAGCGTTATGACCGCTCCCAGGAGAAATACCTTGACATCAGCCATATCCAGGTGATCCTTCTGGGGAACGCCCTGGTGGAAAACGGCCGCTGGCAGGAATTCCTCTCCTGGCTGAAACAGGAACCGTTTATGGGAGAGAATGTTTATCTGTTCAGTACAGAGGACCCGGAGGCAGTGCTGGCCCTGGACGGCGAGGGTTCCTCCATGGGAGAGTTTCTTACGGGACTTCTGGAGAACCGGCTGCCCGGACAGCAGAAGGAAGGCGTGACCCTGCGGCAGGTATATCACCTGTGGTATCAGGAGGGCGCGCTTATGCACCTTCCGGTGATCAAAGCGGAGAACGATTCCATACAGGTCTTTTTCCCCGGAGAAAATAAGGACGGATAAAAACAGAAGATTTTCAGGCGCAGTGTTATAAAAAACAGAAAAAAGGGCCATACTCCATACAGAGGCGCCGGTTATGAAGCAGGAGGCAGGAAATTATGGCTATGGAAAACAGGAAAATACGGACAAGACTTGTGCTGTCGGCGGCAGCCGGAATACTTGCGGCCGCCCTCACAGCCGGAGACATAAGGCTGCCGGCCAGGCCGGCGGCGCCTGTTCAGGCGTGGTGGGGATTCATTTACCCGCAGTTCTGTTTTGCCCGGCCGGACGGAGACGGCCAGGAAGAGAAAAAAGAGGATCAGGAGAAAGATATGAAGATTTCCTTCTGGCTTGCGAAAGCCCTTGATTGGTGATATGATAATTACAATTCGCAGGCGGGACAACGCCGCGGAAATCAAGGAGAATACAATATGAAGCCAGACAGAGATGCGCCGGTAGGCGTATTTGATTCCGGTGTGGGGGGACTTACCGTTGCCAGAGAGATCATGCGGAATCTGCCCTCGGAAAAAATCGTATATTTCGGCGACACCGCCAGGGTTCCCTACGGGAACAAATCAAGAGAAAACATTATCCGTTATTCCCGTCAGATCATACATTTTCTTCTGGAACAGCAGGTGAAGGCCATTGTGATCGCCTGCAACACAGCCAGCGCTTTTGCTCTGGACGAAGTCCGGGATGAGTTCGGTATTCCCATTCTGGGAGTGATCGAACCGGGAGCCAGAGTGGCCGCCCAGGAGACGAAGAATAAGAAAGTAGGCGTGATCGGAACCGAGGGAACGATAGGAAGCGGGATCCATGCGGCTTTTCTCAGAAGCCTGGATCCGGAGATCACTGTGATCGGAAAGGCGTGTCCCCTGTTCGTCCCTCTGGTGGAAGAGGGATGGCTCCATGACCCGGTGACGATGGAAGTAGTGGCCAGATACCTGCAGGAATTCAAGGACAGGGACGCAGATACGCTGATCCTGGGCTGCACCCATTATCCTCTGATCCGTTCCACGATCCGCGAATTTATGGGCGAAGGGGTCCGGCTGGTGAATCCGGCCTATGAGACCGCTCTGGAACTGAAAGAGATGCTGAAGCGGCAGGATCTTCTCAGCACGGGCAGCGGACAGGAGGAATTTCCCTACAGGTTCTATGTCAGCGACCTTGCGGATAAATTCAAGGCTTTTGCCAACTCTATCCTGCCTTATGACGTGGAAATGACCAGGAAGATCGATATCGAGAAATATTAGGAGGAGCCAATGGATAAAAATGTGCTGATACATGTGCGGGGTCTGCAGATGATGGAACCGGACGACGACCAGGAGCCCATTGAGATCGTGGTACCCGGCCAGTATTATTTCCGGAACGGAAACCATTATCTCAGATACGAGGAGATCCTGGCGGAGAATTCGGAGCCTACGGTGAATTACATAAAAATATCCCCCACAGGCATGGAAGTGCGCAAGAAGGGTCTTGTGAACATGCATATGGTATTTGAACCGGGAAAGAAAAACATGACATACTATACCACTCCCTATGGTACCCTGCAGCTTGGGATCGCCGCGACGGGAATGGATCTAAAGGAGACGGAGGATGGCATTGATATGACCGTGGAGTACTCGCTGGATATGAACGAGCAGCACGTGGCGGACTGCTGTCTGTCTGTACGCGCTCAGTCAGCAGATTCATCAGATTTCGTCCTGTAGGAGGGATCCGTCGGACGCCGTTCTTAAACTTAAAACAGAAAACTTAAAACAGAAAAAGGCTTCCCTTCCGGAAAACGGCACATTGCCGGAATCCGTCGGGAAGCCTTTTGATCTGTTATTTGTTTTTGCCGAGGAGCCTTCTGAACAATCCCTTTTTCTTCTGGGGCGGGGTCTCCAGATGACCGCGGATGCCGCGGACGCCTACGATGTAAAGGCCGCTGACGTCAGCCTTGACTTCTTTTTTTACCGGGATCAGATCAAAGATCTTCTCGTCTGCAATGAGAATGGAGATCTTGGGTCCGATCTTGGCTTTGACGATAGGCAGCTTGGTACGGCGCATAAGCTTCGGCGCCTGGTCAATGACCATCTGAGGAAGTCCGGATTCCTTCAGGGGAAGCCTCTTCTTATCGATCACCAGCATAGAAACGGTCTGTTTTGCTGCTTCGATCTGAGCCTGCTGTTCCTCCTGTTTCTTCTGCGCCTTCTTTCCCCAGAAATAAAGGCCGATCAGCACACCGATAAGGATGACAAGAATAACAAGAAGGACAATTGTAACTGGATTCATAAATACCCTCCTGAATTATGTAAATTAAAAAACACTTTTGCCAGTGCGAAATCTATTTTATCATCATTTGTTTCAAAAGGCAAACAGTTTCGGGGAAAAACAGTGGAAATTTGTCAGGTAAAAAGTTATAATAGGATAACGGGAAAATTCGAGAAATGGGTATACTGATTATTACAGAAAAAAAATTCAGGGAGTTACTATGAAAGAGAAAAGAAGTACGCCGGAGCAAGACAGCTCCGGAGCGCGGAAGGAAACGCTTGAGAAGAGAACAGAACAGGAACGGGAAGAATATTACCGTGAGAGAAGAAGGCAGAGGAAACTTCTGCGGCAGCGGCAGGTAAGGCGGCGCAAGATGATGATCCTGGGAGCTACCGCCGTGATCTCACTGGTCGTGGTAGTTGGCGCTGTCAGAGGGATCACAGGTTTCGTGGCCGGCCGTATCAGTGAAGCGGACAAGGCGGAGACGGCGAATCAGGAGCAGGCTGAGAACGAGGCGCAGCAGCAGGAGAACGCGCAGGCGGATCTTCTGGCGCAGGCGGATCTTTTGGCCGCCCAGTATGACTATGACGCAGCAGTGGCTCTGCTGGAAGGAAGCGAGGGGTATCAGGAGAATACACAGTTCCAGGAGGCGGTGCAGGGATATCAGGAGACGAAAGCCACCTGCCAGTCCTGGCCGCTGGAAGAGGTTACCCATGTTTTTTACCATACTCTGATCAAGGATACCTCCAAAGCCTTTGACGGAGACTATAAAGAGGCCGACTACAACCAGGTGATGACCACTATCGACGAATTCAATAAGATCACGCAGACCATGTACGACAAGGGGTACGTTATGGTCAGTATCTATGATATGGCCACTGCCAATGAAGACGGGACCATGACTCCGGGAGAGATCCTTCTGCCTCCGGGCAAGATCCCCTTCGTGCTTTCACAGGACGACTGCTGTTACTACCACTATATGGACGGCGACGGCTATGCGTCGAAACTGATCGTGGATGAGGAGGGCAAAGTCCGCAACGAATATATCGAGGACGACGGTACTGTGTCTGTGGGAGACTATGATGTGGTGCCGCTGATCGACCGGTTCGTGGAGGAACATCCGGATTTCTCCTACCGGGGAGCGAAAGGAATCGTCGCGCTTACCGGTTATAATGGAATCCTGGGATACAGGACGGACATCAGTTATCAGACACGTCCGGACGACCTGGATCAGGACAAGGTGGAATGGCTGGACAATCATCCGGATTTTGACCTGGAAACCGAGCGTGAGGGCGCGAAGAAAGTTGCCGAGGCCATGAAGGCGGAGGGATGGCTGTTCGCCAGCCATACCTGGGGC
This sequence comes from Candidatus Blautia excrementigallinarum, assembly GCA_019119235.1. Lineage (GTDB taxonomy): Bacteria > Bacillota > Clostridia > Lachnospirales > Lachnospiraceae > Blautia_A > Blautia_A excrementigallinarum. Next base: position 9,762 of record DWXL01000022.1, read on the forward strand.
CACCAGAATGTGGGGCAGATCGATCTGGACCATCTTAAGACAGATACCGGGAAGTTCCAGGAGAATGTGGATCCGCTCATCGGCGGGACCGATATCATTATCTTTGCATTCGGCACGGACCTTACCGCCCAGGAGGACTACTCGGGAGATAAATTCGAGTATCTGAAGAGCGCGGGCTATGATTATTACTGCAACGTGGATTCCAGCCAGTATTTCGTACAGATCCGCGACAGGTATTTCCGCCAGGGAAGAAGGAACCTGGACGGATACCGGATGTATTATAATCCGGAGCTCCTGGAGGATCTCTTTGTAGCCAGCGAGGTATTCGATCCTGCAAGGCCCACGCCTGTGCCGCCTATGTCATAAGACAGAACAAGGGAGTTGTAAATAACAGAAAGGGGAATTTTAACTATGAGAAAAAGAACTGCGATCCTGGCGCTTGCGCTGTCCCTGATCCTGGG
>DWXL01000178.1 GCA_019119235.1 Candidatus Blautia excrementigallinarum
GACTTTACACAGCGGCTGACGCCTTATTCATAATCCCAGGGAATATCTTCGCTGTCATCATAATAACCGTCGGAACTGTCGTCATAGTAATCATCGGAGCTGTCGTCATAATAACCGTCGTCGTCTCCGGCATCCACATAGGAATCGTCATAACTATCATCATAGTAATCATCAGAGCTGTCGTCATAATAGTCGTCAGAACTGTCGTCATAGTAATCATCGGAACTGTCGTCATAGTAGTCGTCGGAGCTGTCGTCATAGTAGCCGTCGGAACTGTCGTCATAGTAGTCGTCGGAGCTGTCGTCATAATAGCTGTCAGAACTATCGTCATAATAACTGTCAGAGCTGTCGTCAGATGTATCGCTTCCGTAACCGGTCTGCTGGGAATTATCTCTCGTATCTGCTTCGCTGTTCGTAGACAGACTCATATAGCGAAGATATGCGACCCCGTTCTCCTGATCCATAGTGAGAGTCGCCTGTTCCATATCCTCTGTGTCCACGCTGTAAATTTCATAGGCGTTTCCCTCTTCCGTCACAACTTTTACATCATACAGAGAACTGTTTGCAGATGTATCTGCTGATGTATCCGTGGAGGATCCTTCGGATGTATAATACATCTGAACCTGCTCCCCACTCTTGACGATAGATTCTATCGGGATCAGATTATTTCCCCACTCTTCTGTACCGGATGCTCTGAGATGGATTTCTCTCAGATCTGTTCCGAGACTGTTTGTCAGATAAATAAACTTTGACTGTGAAGTCTTCACACCGATCACTCTGGGCGCCGGTGTTGCCGTGGGCGCCGGTGTCACCGTAGGCGGAACGGCAGTGGGCGTCGCCGTAGGTACCGGTGTGGGAGTTATTTCCACTACCGCTTTCTCATCTCCACATCCGGCAAAGGCAAGCATAAATACCGCGCCGAATACAATCGCCAGTTTTCGTGAATTTTTCATGTTACTGTTCCTTCCTTTCTGAACGTTTCTTCTCCGTTGAGATTTTTTCTATGATTATGTCAGTCTTCTTTTGCCCATTCAAAAGTGCATCTTACCGCTTTTTTCCAGCCTTTCAGAAGTTTGTTTCTGTGCTCTTTTGTAATTCCGGAGATAAATTCCTTTTCGGTTTTCCAGTTCCTTCTGAGTTCCCCTGCGTCTTTCCAGAATCCTGCGGCAAGTCCTGCCAGATACGCCGCGCCAAGAGCTGTAGTCTCAATACAGTTCGGACGCACTACCTTTGTATTCAGAAGATCCGCCTGAAACTGCATCAGAAAATTGTTGGCGCTGGCCCCACCGTCTACACGCAGGGCATTCAGATGAATACGCGAATCTTTCTCCATTGCGCGGATCACATCAGACACCTGATAGGCCAGAGATTCTACTGTGGCGCGGATCAGATGCGCTTTTCCGGCGCCACGGGTAAGTCCCAGGACAGCCCCCCTGGCGTACGGATCCCAGTAGGGAGCTCCCAGTCCTGTGAATGCAGGCACCACGTAAACCCCGTTGGTATCCGGCACAGACAGACAATATTTTTCTGATTCCGGAGCGTTCTGAAGAATCTCAAGTTCATCGCGAAGCCACTGGATCGCAGCCCCCGCCACAAACACGCTTCCCTCCAGAGCGTATCCCGGAGTTCCGTCAGGATTTACTGCCAGGGTGGTCAGAAGCCCCTGCCCGGAGCGCACTGGACGGTCTCCTGTATGCATCAGAAGGAAGCATCCTGTTCCATATGTATTCTTCACATCTCCGGCTTCAAAGCAGCACTGTCCGAATAACGCCGCCTGCTGGTCTCCCGCCGCTCCCGCTATCGGGATTCTTCCTCCGATCAGATTCTCATTGGTATATCCGTAAATACAGCTGCTGGGCTTCACCTCTGGAAGCATGCAGGCAGGAATCTGAAATCTTTCCAGGATCTCATTATCCCACTGCTTTTTATAAATGTCAAACAGCATTGTACGGGAGGCGTTGGTATAGTCGGTCACATGGACCTGCCCCTTGGTAAGCTTCCAGATCAGCCAGGTATCCACCGTGCCGAAAAGAAGTTCGCCCCGCTCCGCCGCTTCTCTGGCTCCGTGCACATAATCCAGGATCCATTTTATCTTCGTTGCGGAAAAATATGCGTCCGGGATCAGGCCGGTTTTTTCCTTAATCTTTTCACCGAAACCGTCCCGGTCCAGTTCTTCGATCATATCCGCAGTCCGGCGGCACTGCCACACAATGGCGGGATATATGGGATTGCCGGTCTGCTTATCCCATACGATCGTCGTCTCTCTCTGATTCGTGATCCCAATAGCCGTGATATCGCCGGCGTCCGCCCCGATCTTGCTCATGGCTTCTATGGCCACCGCCATCTGGGAAGACCAGATCTCGTGAGGATCGTGCTCCACCCACCCGGGATGAGGATAATACTGGGCGAATTCTTTCTGCGCAAGGCTGCAGATATTTCCCTCTTTGTCAAAGAGGATGCAGCGGGAACTTGTGGTACCCTGATCCAATGCCATGATATACTTTCCCATAATATGTACCTTCCTTTATCTTTTCTCGGATACATCCGTTTAAATCAGGATCTTTTATGCGGCAAGAATATTTTTCCCCACGAAATATCCCAGCACCAGTACGCCAAGCACGATCCTGTACCAGCCGAAAGCCTTGAAATCATGCTTCTTGATATATCCCATAAGGAATTTGATCGCCAGAATGGATACCACAAAAGCCACCACAACTCCTGTAACCAGTATAAGGATCTCGCCTGAAGTAAATGTAAAACCGAATTTCAAAAGCTTCAGAAGGCTGGCCCCGAACATTACCGGTATCGCCAGAAAAAAGGTAAACTCCGCGGCGACCGTCCTGGATGTACCCACAAGAATACCTCCGATGATGGTTGATCCGGAACGGGAGGTTCCGGGGATCACCGACAGCACCTGGAAAACGCCGATCAGGAACGCAGTCTTAAAACTCATCTCCTCAAGAGAGGTACAGACGGGGCGGCGTTTTTTGTTGTAATTTTCTACTATGATGAAAATCACGCCGTAAACGATGAGCGCAACGGCAACCACCACATAATTATTGAATTTTTCTTCGATGAGATCGTTAAAAGGCAGCGCGATAACGATGGTCGGTATACAGGCCACCAGGATCTTAAACCACAGGATCCATTTATCCTTATCGCAGAACCGCTCTACAAACGTCATGATCCATCCCGCAGGCGCCGGACGGGTCGCGATCGCCGCCTTAGTTTTCTTCGGGATCTCTCTTATGTAAAACGGCCACAGTTTGTTCCAGTACAGGACTACCACCGCCAGGATGGCTCCCAGCTGGATCACTACCAGAAAAAAGTCTTTGAAATCCTGTGAAACATTCAGTTTGATAAATTCATCCACCAGGATCATATGTCCTGTGCTGCTGATAGGAAGCCATTCTGTGATCCCCTCTACGATCCCGAGGAACACAGTTTTTATGAATTCCACAATATCCATGTTTTATATCCTTTCTATTTATATTAATATCAGATATCCGCAGATCCGGTATCTTTCTACAAGTATATTACAGATTTCCCGTTCCGTAAACCTCATTTCTCGAAAACACAGAACCGGAGGGATTATGTCATCCCTCCGGTCCTTTATTATGCTCACTGTCTGGTCAGACAGTTTCTGATTCTGTACGGGTTCCCTTATCTGTCCGCGATCGTGGCAATGTCGATCAGGGTCAGATGGTTCAGGTCCGTATTCTCAAGGCTTGTCACCAGAGCTTCCGCCGTATCCAGACTGGTAAGCACGTTGACGCCTGTCTCGATAGCGTTTCTCCGGATCACGAATCCGTCCTTCTGATGCTCGATTCCCTGCGGCGGCGTATCGATGACAACGTCGATCTTATGGCCCAGGATCAGGTCCATAAGGTTGGGCGCCGGCTGTTCCAGCTTATTGGTACGGATCGCCCTGATGCCGTTTTCCTTAAGGACGCGGGCTGTTCCCCTGGTAGCGTAGATACGGTATCCCAGAGACTCAAATCTTCTGGCAATAGGAACCACTTCCTGCTGATCCTCGTCTTTTACCGTAATGATCATATTGCGGTGTTTCGGAAGACGGATCCCGGCTCCCAGGAAGGCTTTATAAAGAGCCTCGTTAAAGGTCTCCGCGATTCCCAGACATTCTCCTGTTGATTTCATCTCCGGTCCGAGACTGATATCCGCGCCTCTGATCTTCTCGAAGGAGAATACCGGCATCTTGATGGCAATATATTTCGCTTCCGGCTGAAGTCCCGGCTCATATCCCATATCTTTCAGTTTGTATCCCAGGATCACCTTCGTCGCCAGGGGCACGATGGGGATTCCCGTCACTTTGCTGATATAGGGAACGGTACGGCTGGACCGCGGATTTACCTCGATCACATAAACCTCTTCGCCGCAGACGATAAACTGAATGTTGATCATTCCGATCACATGAAGGGCTTTCGCAAGGCGGCGGGTGTACTCCGCTATCGTCTCTTTTGCCTTGTCGCTGATGGTTCTGGCCGGATATACGGAAATACTGTCTCCGGAATGGATTCCAGCACGCTCGATGTGCTCCATGATTCCGGGAATCAGGATATCTTCTCCGTCGCAGACAGCGTCCACCTCGATCTCTTTTCCCATAAGGTATTTGTCCACAAGGATCGGATGCTCCTGGGCGATCTGGTTGATAATGCCGATATATTCGTCCACATCCTCGTCGCTCACCGCAATCCTCATTCCCTGGCCGCCAAGCACGTAGGAAGGACGAACCAGGACAGGATATCCCAGATCGTTGGCCGCCTTCTTCGCCTCCTCGGCGGTAAATACCGTGTGTCCCTTGGGTCTGGGGATCTCACACTGCTCAAGGATGCCGTCGAAGAGCTCTCTGTCCTCTGCCGCGTCCACATTCTCAGCGGATGTTCCCATGATCTTAACGCCCATCTTCATAAGGGCTTCTGTCAGCTTAATGGCGGTCTGTCCTCCGAACTGCACCACAGCGCCGTCCGGTTTTTCGATATTGACGATATTCTCCACGTCTTCCGGGGTAAGCGGCTCGAAGTACAGCTTATCCGCTATGTCGAAGTCTGTACTTACCGTCTCCGGGTTATTGTTGATGATGATCGTTTCATATCCTTCTTTGGCGAAGGCCCAGGTACAGTGCACGGAGCAGAAGTCAAACTCAATACCCTGGCCGATACGGATGGGTCCGGAACCAAGCACGAGGACTTTCTTCCTGTCCTTTGTGCCCGCCGCTTCATTCTCTGTATCCGGTCCTCCGTAAACAGAGTAATAATAAGGTGTGGCTGCGGCAAACTCGGCAGCGCAGGTGTCGACCATCTTATAGGCGGCCTGAATCTTGTATCCGGCTCTCAGCGCCTTGATCTCTTCCTCTGCACGTCCGCAGAGCTGAGCGATCACATGGTCCGGGAATTCCAGACGTTTCGCCTCCAGAAGAAGGTCTCCTGTCAGAGGTTGTGTCTTCAGAGCCTGCTCCATTTCTACCAGCACCGCGATCTTATCGATAAACCACCGGTCGATTTTCGTGATACGGTGGATATATTCTCTGGAGATATCCCTGCGGATCGCTTCCGCGATTTTCCAGATCCGGCGGTCGTCCACCACGGCCAGCTCTTCGATCAGTTCGTCCTCGTCCAGTCCTGTGAAATCATAGGACATCAGGCTGTCCACATGCTGTTCCAGAGAGCGGATCGCTTTCATCAGAGCGCCCTCAAAGTTGCTGCAGATACTCATTACCTCGCCGGTAGCTTTCATCTGAGTGGTGAGCGTTCTCTTGGCTGTGATAAACTTGTCAAAAGGCAGACGGGGAATCTTCACCACGCAGTAGTCCAGCATGGGTTCGAAACTTGCGTAGGTCTTGCCCGTAATCGCGTTGGGGATCTCGTCCAGTGTGTATCCCAGGGCGATCTTCGCCGCAACCTTGGCGATGGGATATCCGGTAGCCTTACTTGCCAGCGCGGAAGAACGGCTTACACGGGGATTTACTTCGATGACACAGTACTCAAAGCTGTCGGGATGAAGGGCGTACTGAACGTTACATCCGCCGGTGATCCCCAGCTCTGTGATGATATTCAGAGCGGACGTACGGAGCATCTGGTATTCCTTGTCTCCAAGAGTCTGGGAAGGCGCTACCACGATGGAGTCTCCTGTGTGTACGCCTACCGGGTCAATATTCTCCATATTGCAGACAGTGATACAGTTGCCCGCGCTGTCGCGCATTACTTCATATTCAATCTCTTTCCAGCCGGCAATGCAGCGTTCCACCAGAACTTCTCCCACACGGGAAAGTCTGAGGCCGTTCTCCAGGATTTCTCTCAGCTCGTACTCGTTGTTGGCGATTCCACCGCCGCTGCCTCCCAGAGTATAAGCCGGACGGAGTACCACCGGATAGCCGATGGTATTTGTGAAAGCAAGACCGTCCTCCACGGTAGTCACTACTTTGGAAGCCGCAACAGGCTCGCCGATCTTCTCCATGGTATCTTTGAATTCCTGACGGTCCTCGGCTTTGCGGATCGTCTCCGCCGTCGTACCGATTAGACGTACATTATGCTCTTTCAGGAAGCCTTTTTCCTCCAGCTCCATGGCAAGATTAAGTCCCGCCTGTCCTCCGAGGGTAGGAAGCACGCTGTCAGGTTTCTCCTTCATGATCAGCTGCTCTACCACCTCAACGGTAAGAGGTTCAATATAAACTCTGTCGGCAATATCTTTGTCCGTCATGATCGTAGCCGGATTTGAGTTCAGAAGAACAACCTCGATGCCCTCCTCTTTCAGAGAACGGCAGGCCTGGGTTCCCGCATAGTCGAATTCCGCCGCCTGGCCGATGACGATCGGGCCGGAACCGATCACAAGAACTTTATGGATATCTTTATTTCTCGGCATTGTTCTTCCCTCCCATCATTTCCATAAAACGGTCAAACAGGTATCCTGAATCCTGGGGGCCCGGGCAGGCTTCCGGATGGAACTGCACGGTGAAAATATTTTTGCCCTCATAGATCATTCCTTCATTGGTACCGTCGTTTACATTGACAAAGGCCGGTTTCGCGATATGTTTCTTCTCCAGTTCGTCGGCGTCCACCACATAGCCGTGGTTCTGGGAAGAAATATAAACTCTTCCGGTGGCAAGATCCTTCACCGGATGATTGCCTCCTCTGTGGCCGTATTTCATCTTATAGGTATCGCCGCCTGTAGCCAGCGCCATAAGCTGATGGCCCAGGCAGATGGCGAAGATCGGAATATCTGATTCGTATAATTTGCGGATTTCCTTTATTATGGAAGTACATTCCTTGGGATCTCCCGGTCCGTTGCTCAGCATGATCCCGTCCGGCGCATCCTTAAGGATCTCCTCGGCGGGCGTGAGCGCGGGATAAACCGTTACCTGACAGCCCCTCTGATTCAGAGAGCGGGCGATGTTTCTCTTGGCTCCAAAATCCATAAGAGCTACCTTCGGCCCTTTTCCTTTCAGGACCTCTTTTTCCCTGCAGGTAACTTTTTCTACTACTTTTCCTGTTGTATATGCTTTTAAACGGGGGATAATTGCATCTAAATCGTAATTTTCGTTGACTGTGATCATACCGTTCATGGTACCTTTTTCACGGAGAATCTTCGTCAGGGCTCTGGTATCGATACCGGCGATCCCTGGGATATCATGTTTTTCAAGAAAATGCTGGATCGTGTCCACGCTTCTGAAATTACTGGGGACACGGGATAATTCACGGACAATAAAACCGTCTACCCACGGTTTCCTCGACTCCTGATCCTCATAACAGATTCCGTAGTTTCCTATCAGCGGATAGGTCATGCAGACAGCCTGTCCCGCATAGGAGGGATCCGTCATCACTTCCAGGTATCCGGTCATGGAAGTATTAAATACGATCTCACTGATCACTTCCCTGGATGAGCCGATACTGGTTCCGCTAAAAACATGACCGTCTTCTAATATCAGAAATGCTTTCATACAATCTCCCTTTCTTTAGTTTCTAGTATTATCCTAAACTTTCAAGATTGTATCACAACAAATAGTCTTTTTCAACAAAATCCAAGGCTAAAAATTATTCTGTTTTACTTAAAATATTTCTTTTTTCAATTTTTCCGGAATTTTTTTCAAATTCGCCCTTGACATTTATACGGGTATGCGTTATTATAATCAAGCAGTCGCGAGAGAGCGGCTGATTCATAAGAAATGCAGGAGTGGCGGAATTGGCAGACGCGCAGGCTTCAGGTGCCTGTGGTCGCAAGATCGTGTGGGTTCAAGTCCCATCTCCTGCATTATTTTTTATTTACGGGAAGCCTTGATCTTACAGAGGATTCCCGTATTTTTTTATGCCGGAAAAGTAATGATTTCTGTCACACAGTTGTTCCCCCGCATATAATAACCCAGAGAATCTTCCTGCTGCCGGGATCTGTACATATTGGAATATTCAGGCGGCCGGAAACAGTTAAAATGATATGAGGGGTTTTATGGAAATAAAAGG
>DWXL01000179.1 GCA_019119235.1 Candidatus Blautia excrementigallinarum
TCTCCCGAGGGGATCAGTTCATCCGTGGTTGTCACCGGATCGTGGATCTCGGAAACCACTTTCAGCACAAGATTCTCCGCAAGCTCAGGCATAGCCGGCCAGTCCTTGATATTGGGGCCGAACTGGATCTCCACTTCAGGATCCGCCACTCCTTTGCTGTCAAAGATGCGGTTCTCATAAATTGTCTTATCAAAGAAATATTTCTGGTTCGTGTAGGAACCAGTATATGTCTCCGCAGAAGTCAGGAAACCTTTATTTGCAGCCGTTGCTGCAATAGATCTGGCGTCCATGAGCGCAACAGAGGAAATCTGGCCGTTCTGGATCTTGGAGCCTTCACGGTTGGGGAAGTTTCTCGTGGTATGGCGGATACTGAAAGCATTATTCGCCGGAGTATCTCCCGCGCCGAAGCAGGGACCGCAGAAAGCAGTCTTCACAACGGCTCCGGTAGCCATAAGGTCAGCCAGCACGCCGTTCTTCGCCAGTTCCATGTAGATCGGGGTACTTGCAGGATAAACGCTCAGAGTAAAGGCGTCCGCGCCGATGCTCGCCCCACGGAGAATATCCGCTGCCGCGCAGATATTTTCGAATCCGCCGCCGGCGCAGCCGGCGATGATTCCCTGTTCCACATAGAGTTTCCCGTCAACCACCTTGTCCCTCAGGCTATAATCCACCTTGCCGTCCAGGCTGACAAGCGCTTTCTTCTCCACATCCGCAAGAATATCTTCCAGATTGGCGTTCAGCTCGTCGATGGTATATGTATTGCTGGGATGGAAGGGCATCGCGATCATGGGTTTGATCTCGCTGAGATCTATTTTCACGCAGCCGTCATAATAAGCCACATCTCCCGGCTGAAGTTTCTTATAGCTTTCTTTCCGTCCGTGAATCTCATAAAACTCTTCAATCTTATCGTCTGTCTGCCAGATGGAGGAAAGGCAGGTGGTCTCCGTAGTCATAACGTCCACGCCGATACGGAAGTCCGCGCTTAATCCCGCCACGCCGGGGCCTACGAATTCCATAACCTTATTCTTCACATAACCGTTGGCGAAAACCTCTCCGATGATCGCCAGGGCAACGTCCTGTGGTCCTACGCCGGGACGGGGTTCTCCTTCCAGATAGATCGCCACAACGCCGGGCATATTGATGTCATAGGTCTGGGACAGAAGCTGCTTTACCAGCTCTCCGCCGCCTTCGCCCATGGCCATGGTTCCGAGAGCTCCGTATCTTGTATGGCTGTCTGAACCCAGGATCATCTTGCCTGCTTCCGCAAGCATCTCACGGGCGTACTGATGGATGACTGCCTGATGAGGCGGTACATAGACGCCGCCGTACTTCTTCGCGCAGGTCAGTCCGAACATGTGGTCATCTTCATTGATAGTGCCGCCCACCGCGCAGAGAGAGTTATGACAGTTGGTCAGCACATAGGGCACCGGGAACTTCTCAAGACCGGAAGCTCTGGCCGTCTGGATGATTCCCACAAAAGTAATGTCATGAGAGGTCAGTTTATCGAATTTTATCTGAAGTTTATCCATATTGCCGGAAGTATTGTGGGATTCCAGAATCCCGTAGGCAATGGTGTTCTTCCTGGCGTCTTCTTTGCCGACCGGCAGAGACGCCTGTCCCTCTTCCACAATATCACGGCCATTGACCAGATAAACGCCGCCGTCGTATAATTTCATAATATATCCTCCATTCATCATTTATCGTACAAATATTTCACAGGAATAAAAAATGCCGGTTTTCACTCTGGCATCACCACTTTATTATAGTAGATTTCTAAAGAATCCGCAATGGTCTCCCCGAAATATTTTCTTTACATCTCCCCCGGCAGATACTATACTAGCGTTAGTGCAGCGTCAGCTTACCGGAGACAACGCGCTTAGGACTGCAGAAAAATAGAAACACCGGGAGGAAAATACTATGTTCCGTTTATGGGGAAAAATGTGGAAACACAACCGCCTGATAAAAGATACCGTGATCGCCGACGATTCCGAAGACACCCGGACACATAAGGTCTTCCACGCTCTGGAAGAGATATGTTACCAGTTCGACCTGGAGAACCCGATCTGGCTGGACAGCAATATCGCCGATTTCAAACGCCATGCCAGGACCCGCTTCTCCCGGGACAGCTTTATCGAACAGATAGATTTCGATTATCTGGAGATCCAGGTGATCGAGGAAGACTAAAAAAGCGCTGTGTTTTTGCCCTTACGTCTGGGGACAAAGAGAGAGACGATGCTCTTCTTTCCCCGTCCTCTGGCGTAAAAGAATCCGATCACCGAGAACACTGCCGCGCCGATAAAATTCACAAGCAGATCTTTCATGGTATCCAGAAGGCCGATATCCAAATAACCGCCCAGCCCCAGCGCCTGCTGCGTCCCGTCACTGTGGACGAGGATCACGTCCGCGATATCGCGGACCCGGACAGGATGATTGCCTCCGGCAGGATCCAGCATCACGCTGCTGAAAGCATGGAGAATCGTATCCTTCTGCATATCCAGTCTCATAAACTGATCCATAAAGCATTCGAAAAACTCCCACACAACTCCTACCGTCATGGAGAAGCAGAACGCTACCACGGCGAGAAAGAGCGGAGACAAATCAAAGGTGAGCTTCTCATTGTCATTGAGAAGCAAAACAAGCGAAAATCCTACCGCCGCGCAGAGAAATCCGTTCAGCGTATGCAGGATCGTATCCCATCCGGGGATCACGATGTAAAAAGCGTTGATCTCTCCCAGGATCTCCGCGGCAAAAATAAAACAAAGAATAGAAATCTCCAGTCCGGTGGGAATCTCGATCCGCAGTTTCACCTGTATCCAACTTGGTATATAAAGCAGCAGAAGTGTCAGGATGCTGAGAAACAAACCTTCATAATTATGAAGAAACGCCTGGCTGACCAGACACACCAGCACAAGAAAACGCAGGATATAAAACACGATAAACGTGCTTCTGTGTTCCTTCAGTTCCATTTCAATAGCCTGACGGAACTCTTTTCTCCTTTGCCTTTTTTCTTTTTGTATTTTATTCATTTATCGATTCCTCCGTAATTCACCGGCTCTGCCGGTTCATTCCGCACATAATCCGCATATTTCAACATACTGCCGTTATCGGCCGCATGTCAGACGATCCACTTCTTCAGAACAGGGATATGTCTGATCAGGATCACAGCGATCAGACTTGTGACAAATATCACTGCTGCCACCACCGGCACTGCAATCACCGTATTGTTTATGAACATACTGTCGAAGCCCGCCCTGTGCAGAATATCCCGGAAGAAGGCATGGATCAGATAGATACCGAACGTACAGCCTCCCAGATAACAGATGATCTCCGCCTTTTTTTCGCTCCACTGTATCCTTCCAATATGATTTCTGAAAAACAGGAACACCGCAATGCTCCAGAAAAACGCAGCCAGCGTATAGTTTTCATAAAAAGACTGCACTGCGCTGTTCTGTTTCAGCGCTTTCCACTGGCAGAGGCCGATCCCTCCGGCGATAAAAATGACTCCCAGAACATATACAAGACGTTCCAGCTTTTCAGGCAGCCCGTATTCATACAGATAATGTCCTAATATGAAATATCCCGCAAAGTCTGTAGCCAGATCCGGCTGTACCGTATTCATCAGAGTTTTTATGTGATCGATCCACGGCAGGGGAAAGTAAGCCGCCGTATAGGGAAGAATCTTAAAAATCAGAAACAGTATGATCAGATATTCCTCCCACTGTTTTCCCCTTTTACAGTTTACGAACTCCCACAAAAGGGGCGTGATGATCATAAGCCCGATCAGCATTGGCAGATACCACAGGTGAAAATAGGCGTCGCTGACATAGACCAGCATCTTTTTCACAATCCATACGGCGCCCCTTCCGGAATTGCCGGTTATAACGATCCTGTAGCCCCCGTAAAAGATCTGCCAGAATACATAAGCAACCGCCACAGACAGGATATTTTTCAGCCACAGTTTTTTCAGATTCCAGGTACGCTTCTTATCCAGATACAGAGCGCCGCTGATCATGATAAAACAGGCCACTGCAAAACGGGATATTCCATGATAAAAGTTGGAAACCTTCCACACAAATGTGTCTACCGGAACATCCCGGAAATGCTGAGAAGCGGCATGAAGCACCACAACGCCGAAACAGGCGGCGATACGCAGCAGTTCAATCCATACAACCCTCTTTTTTTCCATATCAGTAAACCCTGTTTCTGTCCTTTCCGGCAAGAAACGCCTGAATGTTCTTCACAACCTCATCTCTGCACCGGAACCTTGTCTCCACAGGCGCCCACGCCATATGCGGCGTGATCAGAAGCTTCCGGCTGTCCTGGACCTTCAGGATAGAATCGTCCGGATCCATAGGTTCTATTTTCAGAACGTCCAGACCCGCTCCCGCGATCATATTTTCCGTAAGGGCGGTACAGAGATCCTCCTGGTTCACAATGGGGCCTCTCGCCACATTGATAAGGACCGCCGTCTCCTTCATCTTCCGAAAAGCATCCAGGTTCATCAGATTCTCCGTATGACTGTTCAAAGGCGCATGGATGGATATAATATCGGATTCTTTCAGAAACGTGTCAAAATCCGTCTGCTCCCACTGCTGCCCCGGGAAATCATACTTCGACCCGGAAGCAGAATAACAAAGGATCCTGCAGCCGAAAGCCTCCGCGATCTGCGCAACCTTCTGACCGATAGCGCCCATTCCGATAATTCCCCATGTTTTTCCCGCTAGCTCAAAAAAACGTTCCGCATAATGGGAAAACGTCTGGCTGCGGGAGTAATCGCCGGATTTCACATAGTCGTCGTAATAGCGCAGTTTCTCCCACACATAAAGCAGAAGGGCGAAAGTATGCTGGGCAACCGATCCCGTGGAATACCCCGCCACATTGCATGCCCGAATCCCCCGGGATACCAGATAATCTCCGTCGAGGTTATTGATCCCCGTCGCAGTAAGGCAGATCAGTTTCAGCTTCTCCGCCTGTGCCAGTGTTTCCTCACACATGGGAATTTTGTTCGCTATAATGATATCCACGTCACGGACTCTTTCCGCCATTTCCTCCGGGGACGTCTTCGGGTAAAAAGCAACTTCGCCCAGTTCATAAAAAGGAGAAAAGTCCATATCCGCGCCCAGGCTGTTCCCCTCGAGAATTGCGATTTTCACAGGATTTTCCTGTTTTCTGTCCATGCCAGATGTATTCATAGATGCTCACCTCTTAATAAAAAAGATTTTCACATAACTTTTTACTCAGAACAGTATAGCAAAATCCTTCCCCTTTCACAAGAACTATGCCCCAAAGAAAAACTGCCGCATTTTTCTTTTTCGTTTTTCTATTGACATTCCGCCTGACTGTTGTTAGCATCATTGTACAAAGAAACAGAAATCAGGGCTGCATTTTCGAAACAAAGGAGGATTCGCCATGTTCCGCGAGATGAGAAGAAAACGCCAGATGTTGTCTGAAGACGACTGCAAGATCATATTAAGAGAGGGAACTTCCGGAGTCCTCGCCCTTTCCGGAGACGACGGCTATCCTTACGCCGTTCCTCTCAGCTATGTATACGATGGCGAGAAGATATTTTTTCACTGCGCGAAATCAGGACACAAGCTAGACGCCATCCGGAGAAATCCGAAGGCTTCCTTCTGCGTGATCGGCCAGGACAAAGTTGTTCCTGAAGAATATACCACTTACTACCGCAGCGTGATCGCTTTCGGTACGGTACGGATTCTGGAAGATGACAGGGAAAAATATGATTCTGTCCGGGAGATTGCCCTTAAATACGCTCCGCTGGATACGGAAGAACAGCGCCGCGCCGCCATTGAGCGGGAATGGAGCGGTCTGTGTATGCTGGAAATGACGATCGAACACCTTACCGGCAAAGAAGCCCGGGAACTCTTACATTTATAGATTACAGCTGTCACACAGAACATGAATTGCACTTATTACAGTTTTCCATGTAATACCTTCCGCATAAGTGTTTTTCTTCTGATAACTTTCCCAGTACTCCTGCATCGTTGAGTTGGCCTCAATTTCGTTTAAAATAAGTTTGTACTTTACCAGCACGTTTTCACTGTTTCGTTTACAACAGGTTGCCTTTAACGCAGCAGAAAGCATATCGTTATTAATTTTCATTCCTGTATTTTGGAGGATATATAAGTCATAAAAATCCCGAAGCCGTGTGTTAAAGACTGTTCTTGATAACACGGTTTCTATTTTTTCTGCCAGTACAGTTTCAAGAGTATATGCCCACAAAAAAATACATCTCTGTTCAAACATCAGTTTGTATCGATAAGTGATTTCGGCGGGTATAATGACATCCCCTGTAGATATATCGATCTTAAGCGGTATTCTCATTGTATCTAAAAAAGCATCAAGTGAAACACGTATACCTCCATACTCGGCTTCGTCCATGATATTTGAAATATTTTTAATAATAAACCGAATATTGTCGTCGATTTCCACCGCGGCGATTTCTTCCACAATTTTTCTCGCATGCTCCATATCAAGAGGCAGATTACGAAGTGTTGTGTCGATATCCATTGTCGCCCGATTATTCAGGCCGACCATAGCAGATATAAGCATTCCGCCTTTTAAGACAAAATTATCTTTATATTTTGACAGAGAAATACGTTCCAGAAAACGTTCCATAGCATAATTACGGATGAACAACTGTGATTTACCACTGTCCCCGTTGGCAACATTTCTGATTAAATCTTTAAGCTGTCTTGATGTTCTAATCATTAAAACAAAACCCCCATAATTTCACGAATTCTTTTTTCTAACCGCATAATCCGGGCATAATCCATGAGACGATCAAGCTTTTTTTCGTTTTTCTTCATATATCCGGTTACTGCATAATTAAAGACAGAAACATCTATTTCAGATCGTTTACGAATTATATCGCAAATGGTCCGCTCCATATCATAAACAGTAATCGAATGTCCAGAAGGCGACAGCACCTGACAGGCTCCCAGCATATGCCACTCTTTTTTGATATAAATAATCTTCACGTTCTTTTTTGCCAATTCTGCACTGTTATATTTCGCGGGTACCGTTACCGTAAGCGGCACTGGCTCCTTTTCTGCAAGATCATGGAGATACAATGCAGATTCATGAGAATATACTGCTTTAGGAATTTGGGCCTGCAACAGATACATTTCATCAACCCATGCATCAGGCGACAGATAAATCCCATGCGATATTTTTTCGAATCCAGCTTCTTTCACATATCTGTAAAAAGTTTCTTTCGCAATACCAGCAGCAACAACATCTGCAGTTTTTAAAACACCCTTGTTATTAACAAGTAATTTTTCAATTTTATTTTTTTTCACAACGCTCCACCAACTTTCATACGGTTATTATAGCAAAAAAACCGTATGAAAGTCAAAAACAACCAGCAGATGCACCCAAACTAAAATCAAATTGTAGCAAAAAACAGCATAGCATTTTTACTATACTGTTCTCTGCTTAAATATAACCATATAAAATTGTCAATCCATAAATTCCCGGATGATCTCCCGCATGATCTCCTCTTCCTCCGGGCTCAGCATCTTGCTGAAATGGCTTCCCGTCGCGGCGGTCTGGCGGATACTTGCCGCGATATGCTCTACCATCTCATCCCGCAGGACAGGATCTGTCTTCACGGAAGCCGCCGGGGTATACCTCCGGGCGGCAGGAGGCTCCTCTTTCTTTGTTTTCGCCTGGAAGATATAATCCGCCAGCGAATTCATTACCAGTTCTTCCCGGTAGGTAAAGTCAAGAGCCTGCCGCAGCACAAGCAGGGCGACCGGAACCGCTGTTCCCACATAAAGATACTGAAGGGAAATACCCTCACTCTGTTCCAGTCTGGAATTAAAGAACAGGGCCAGTCCCAGACAGCATACGGCCAAAAGAGACGGCAGCCATACAAGGAGGTTCATCTTCCCCATAAGCCTGTCCCTTGTCTTCCAGAGATTCAGCCATTTTTCCTTAAGGTTCGTTACCGCTTTCGTTCTTCTCATAGCTCTTCTGTAGGCAAGGTGTTCCGCAAGCATCCCTACTGCTCCCGCTGTTCCCAGAACAGCCATGAGATAAAGCAGTATGTGCAGCTCCATAACTCTCTCCAGCATGATCCCCTCCCTGATCCCACATCTGACTTATCAGGTGAAAATGAATGCCCTCTCCGGTCGCGCTCATTTCCCTTCTGATAAGTCACATTATACTCTATAGAGGGGTTGGAAAAAAGAAAAATCGTTCGTCAAATTCTTCTACCATACTACAGGATTTTTTCTCTGTATATCAGCCAATGCCGGTCTGCAGCGCTTTTACCACTTCCTCGAACTTCATGAAATGGGAGGCTTTTACCAGAACCGTATCTCCTTTCTGGATATAACGGCCCAGGTTTTCCAGAAGGCTTTCCCTTGTTTCCTCGTAGAATACGGGGAACTCCGGAGCCGCCTCACGGGCGGCCTCCGCCATATGCCGGGCAAGGCTTCCCACGCAGACACAGGCGTCGATTCCGCAGGCTGCGGCATGAGCGCCCACTTCTCTGTGAAGAGCCGCCTCATTTTCGCCCAACTCTCCCATATCTCCCAGAATGGCAACCCTTCTTCCCGCTCCGTCATGAAGTACGTCAAGGGACGCCTTCATAGACATGGGATTGGCGTTGTAGCAGTCGTCCACGATCAGAAGGCTGTCTGTCTCTATCATATGGAACCGGCCGCTGATAGACTCCAGGCTCTCGATCCCTTTTTTAATCTCCTCTGTAGTCAGACCGTATATCCTTCCCACAGCCGCGGCAGCCAGGGCGTTGTATACCATATGTATTCCGGGCATGGGAACAAGTACGGCAAAATCTTCCTCTCCCAGGTGGATCCTGCAGGATACGCCCTTCAGTCCCCGGCTGACGATCTCATCCGCATAAACGTCACGGTTTTTGTCCAGTCCGAAAAATACCGGGCGGATTCCTTTATATTCCTCAATAGTACTCAGCTTATCGTCGTCGCCGTTCAGCACAATATGGCCTTCCGGCTTTAAATACTGAAAAATTTCTGTTTTCGCCTTCAGCACTCCGTCACGGTCTCCCAGATTTTCCAGATGGCAGGTGCCTATATTAGTGATCACACAGGTCTGCGGCTTCGCGATCTTCGCCAGCCGTGTCATCTCTCCAAAATCACTGATCCCCATTTCCAGAACCGCGATCTCATCTTCGTCACGCAGACGGAAAACGGTCAGCGGCAGTCCCAGCTCATTATTAAAATTTCCCTGGGTTTTCAGTGTCCTGTACTTTTCTTTCAGAACAGAAGCGATCACTTCCTTGGTGCTGGTCTTGCCTACGCTTCCGGTGATCCCAACCACAGGGATCTGAAGCTGTTCCAGATAAAACTCCGCAATATCCTTCACTGCCTGAAGGGAAGATTCCACCTGGATATAGGGAAATTCCGCTCCTTGAAGCACCCTCTCCGAAACAGAAGCCAGAGCGCCCTTTGCCATCACATCCGGAATAAATCTGTGAGCGTCCACCCGTTCTCCTACGATCGCCACAAAAAGAGCTCCCTCTTCCGCCTTCCGGCTGTCGGTGATAATGGAAGCCGCCTCCCGATCCAGAACATCTTCCGGGCCATGGTAAACGCCTTTGCACACCTTTACTATATTTCTTAAAGTCAGATTTTTCATAACGAAATCCTCAGCAGTTATTTATACTAAAATTTTCCCGAACTGACAGGACAATAATGGCCTGCCAATATGCAGACTCATCTTTACCGATACTTCTTCAGCGATACCCGGATCAACTCTTCGCAGAGGGAAGGATAATCCATCCCCAGCACCGCCGCCTCCTGGGGGATCAGACTGGTGGGGGTCATTCCCGGAAGGGTATTCGCCTCCAGACAGTAGATCTTCTCATCTTCCGTCACGATAAAATCAAGACGGGCGTAGCTCTCCAGGCCCAGCGCGTGATACCCCTGCACCGCATAGTTCTGAAGCCGTTTCGTCAGCTCGTCGGAAATGGGCGCAGGGCATGTCTCTTTTACCGCTCCCGGTTTATACTTATTCTCATAGTCGTAGAAGCCCTGGCAGGGAACGATCTGAACCACCGGATACGCCTGTCCGTCCACAACGGCGACAGTATATTCCGTGCCCTGGATAAACTCCTCCACAACGACTTCATCCTCATAGGAAAAGGCTTCCTTCAGAGCTTTCCCATATTCTTCCTGATCGTTCACAATATAAACGCCGATACTGGAACCGCCGCAACAGGTCTTCACCACAACAGGAAAAGAAAGTCCCAGTTCCGCGGGGTCCTTTTTCTCCTCTGACGCTTTCAGTGTCGTTCCCCCCGGTGACGGAACACCGTGCATCTGGAACATCCATTTGGTCACACCCTTATCCATAGCCATAGCGCTGCTGAGATAGCCGGTACCTGTATAACGGATACCCATCAGATCAAAGGCCGCCTGTACTCTTCCGTCCTCCCCGTTGGCTCCGTGAAGGCCCAGGAATACAATATCCGCTCTGCGGCACAGCTCCATCACATTTGGCCCGAAGAACTCTTTCCGCTCTTTTTTCATCTTTTCGATTTCCGGGTTAAAGCTTTTCATATATTCTGCCGCGGCTTCCACATCATATTCTGC
>DWXL01000180.1 GCA_019119235.1 Candidatus Blautia excrementigallinarum
GCGAAGATGCTCCACCGGAATTACAGAAGAGAGGAACTTGTGGGTTTTCTGAAGGAAAGCCTGGACGGAACCTATTCACAGCTCCAGGTGCAGGGACGGCAGGCCGACGGCGGCGTCCTTGTGAGCAAAAAGGGGAAACATACCGTTAAAATAAAACCGCATGAGGTGTGCGCCAGTTCGGCGCTGGATATATAGCTGGTGGGAATCCAGTCTGGTAAGGCCTAGCAAGCCGCCAGTACCGAGTCCTTGGAGCGCCAAAGGCTAACAATGGTGTTTAAGCGTAGGACAGGGAACAGGAACGCCGTAATGCGAAAGCGTGAAGTGATTGAGCTTCGTTAGAGTTATCGATTGTGCGGGGTGGTCTGGTACCTCCTTGGGTCACCAATAAGGAGTAGTCGTTAAAGCGAGACTATGAAAACGCACCGGAGTCCTAGAGCACGGCATACTTGATATTGTTATATCTAGCGTACCTGGGAGACCTGGATGGTTCTGGACATGAGCCAGTAGGGAGTATCGGCCAATGCAATGGTGAGTACGAACGAAGACCATTGAGGAATCGGATTCGCCCATAGTACCGATGAAGGAAGTAATGACTCTGGAGGGAAGGGGCGGACAATAAGTTGCTTTTGCTGACAAAACATAGAAAGCACAGGAGGCAGTCATTCTATGGAAAAAGAGAAAGCAGAAATAGCCAGACTCGTAGAGAAATATGGCAGGATTCAGTCGTTAATGAAATACGTCAACAGTGACACACTCAAGGAATCCTACCGCAAACAGCCGAAAGGAAAAGCGGTAGGAATAGACGGGATAACAAAGGAAGAATACGGGGAAAATCTAGAGGAAAATATCGGAAATCTATTAGTCAGAATGA
Organism: Candidatus Blautia excrementigallinarum; assembly: GCA_019119235.1. Classification (GTDB taxonomy): domain Bacteria; phylum Bacillota; class Clostridia; order Lachnospirales; family Lachnospiraceae; genus Blautia_A; species Blautia_A excrementigallinarum. Next base: position 872 of record DWXL01000180.1, read on the forward strand.
AGAAGTTTTCCTATAAGCCCTATCCAGTGCGCAGAGCCTATATACCAAAAGGAAATGGGAAAATGCGAGGCCTCGGGATTCCGTCATTTGAGGACAAAATCGTGCAGGGCGTCTTCAAGGAGATACTGGAAGCGATATACGAGCCGAAATTCAAAGAGTTTTCATTTGGATTTCGCCCAAACAGAAGCTGTCACGATGCAATCCAGAGAGTAAACAAGCATATCATGGCAGACAAAGTCAATTATATTTTAGATGCTGATATTAAAGGATTCTTTGACAACATAGACCATGAATGGATGATTAAATTTCTGGAACATGACATAGCCGACAAGAACTTCATCAGGTATATCAAGAGGTTTCTGATAGGCGGAGTTATGGAAGATGGAAAGCGATTGGAAACGGAGTCGGGAACAGTTCAGGGCGGATTAATATCGCCAGTGCTGGCAAATGTGTATCTGCATTATACACTGGACACATGGTTTGACTATGTAAAGAAACGTGAGTTCAGAGGCGAAATGTATATGGTACGCTATGCGGATGACTTTGTATGTCTGTTCCAATACGAGAATGAAGCACGAAAGTTTTATCAGCTTCTGATAGAAAGACTGAAGAAATTTGGTCTTGAAATTGCAGAGGATAAAAGCAGAATACTGCCCTTTGGCAGATACAAGGGAACAAAGGAAAGTTTTGATTTCCTTGGATTTACACACTACAATGCAGCCAGCCACTGGGGTAAGTACTGCGTACTGCATAGAACAAGCAGGAAGAAGCTGAAAATGAAACGCGAAGCCATAAAGAGATGGATATGGGAGCATATGCACGAGAGCATAAGCGACACGATTGAAGCGTTGAATGTGAAACTGGCCGGACATTACAGATATTACGGGATATACGGGAATTATATAGGATTGCAAAAGTATTATAAGTATGTCCGGGAAGAACTATGGAAAAGCAAAAGGCGCAGAGACCAGACTTATTGGCTGACATGGCGGAAATACAGGGATATCTTGAAGTTACATCCGTTGGAGTATCCGAGGATATATCTGAAAAGTGCTTATTAGGCAAATGACTTATTGAAGAGCCGTATGCCTTAATAGGGCACGTGCGGTTCTGTGAGGGGCTTTTAAGACTTGAACCTCTCATCGCAGAGAAATTTGAAATGAAAGGAAGTGAAAAGTCGAGACAAAGTCTACTCGACGGATACAATGAAAATTTCAATTATCTATTACAGCAAAACAGGACACACAAAAGAAATGGGCGAAGAGATTGCCGCAGGAATCCGTTCAGAAGGCGGGGAAGCAAGGCTTTTTTCCATTGAAGAACCTCTGGATGCAGAGTATATCGCTTCCAGCGACGGCGTGATATTCGGAACTCCCACATATCTGGCAAGCACCTGCTGGCAGATGAAAAAATGGTTTGATGTGGACAGCGCCGGGATCAGTCTGGCGGGAAAACTCGGCGGAGTATATTCTACCGCACATTTTGCCCAGGGCGGCGGCGATATCGCCGTTATGACGCTGATCGGCCATATGCTGGTAAAAGGAATGCTGATCTATTCAGGGGGCTCGTCTCTGGGAAAACCATATATTCATCTGGGGCCGGTGGCTCTTGACGCGGTGGAGGGACATTACGAGAACAGCCGGGAGACTTTCCGGATTTTCGGGAAACGTTTTGCAGACAAAGCGGGAGAAATCTTTCATAAGTAATTTTGTACATATTTTCTTCAAAAATTTACAAAATCTTTATTTGAAAAAATCCTGATCATCTGCTATAGTAAGTGATGGTAACAGGAAACACTGCTTATAAAAAGAAAGAAGTGTAATTTTGAGAAAAAAATCACATATACTCCTTGGACGCTATCTTGCAGACCAGATGACAGACTCCTGGAGCCTTCAGTCTCACAGGAAAGCTTTCTGTCTGGGAAATATCCTCCCGGATATCAGACCGTCTTTTGTTACGAAGCGGCATGAGTTTTTCGGCACTTTTGACGAGGTTCAGAGTAAACTCCAGATTCTGGTGGAGGATAACAGGACGGATCTCAGCGACAGGGTGTTCTGGAGAAGGCTGGGCGAAATACTCCACTACATTGCGGACTATTTCACTTTTCCGCACAACAGGACGTTTAAAGGGTCCCTTGTGGAGCACAACAGTTATGAGAAAGAACTCAAGAACCGTCTGAAAGCATGTATCAAGACCGGACAGGCGGATCAGTACGCGTCATATGCAATACGTTTCAGTAGTTTTGAAGAACTGATGAATTACGTAAAGGTACGTCATTCGGCATATTTGTCCATGGAGAGGAATATAGCAGAAGATATCCGGTACATTTTAGGGGTATGTTTTCAGGTGTTCCAGGGAGTTCTTCAGCTTTGCCGGGAATTTGTTCCTGTTTTTCCGATTCCCGCAGCAGTATGATGAAAATATGAAAAAAATATGAAATTTGTATGAAACCGCCGGAGCATTTGCCTCCGGCGGTTGATTTTAAAAAAAGTGTATGCTAAAATAAAGCCGGTTATATGTAAGCAGCATTTGTCAGACCTGAATTTGAAATGAAAGCATACCTTTATATAATAGGGGAATAGAGATATGCTCTTGGAAAGGAGTATATTTTTCAGAATGAAAAATAAATTTTTGAAAAAGTATTTATGTATAACACTGGCAGCGGCAACAGTACTGTCAGGAACGGCGCCTGTTATGGCGGCGCAGGAGAGTGACGCTTTCAGCAGCGGAGAGGACGCTTTTACAGGTACTCCGACATCCGCGCCGGAACCAACGTCAGCACCAGCCGAGACTCCGCAGCCTACTGTTCCGGTGGAGACGCCTGCACCGGATACCCCCAGCGAGACACCGGAACCATCGGTAACGCCGGATGATCCCAGTGAGACGCCGACGCCGTCAGTGACGCCCGGGAATCCCAGTGAGACGCCGACACCGTCAGTGACGCCGGACGATCCCAGCGAGACGCCGACACCGTCAGTGACGCCGGATGATCCCAGCGAGACGCCGACACCGTCAGTGACGCCCGGGAATCCCAGTGAGACGCCGACGCCATCGGTGACGCCGGGGGAGACAGACGAAGCAGTGAAGAAAGTTGTGGACGGCATTGAAGCTCTCTCCAAGGTGAAACTTACAGTAAAACACGAAGCCAAAGTCAAGGAACTTCGTACAGCGTATAATAAACTTACGGACGAGCAGAAAAAACAGGTAACAAACTATAAACTTCTCGTACAGTATGAGAAACAGATCGAGAAGCTGAAAAAAGAAGCTTCCGACAAAAATGAAACAGTGGACGCTCTCACAGACGGTTCCGCTGCGAAGACAGGAACACCGGTTTACTACAGCAGTATGGTTTCCAATCTCCATGCGGGAAAGGAATTTTATCTTGACAGTCTGAAAGATAATTACCAGCTTTCTTTTTCTGATGATTTTGAAGATGTCATGAATCAGATCGAGAAGGAATATAAGGCGGCCAACGGTCTGACGGACGCCAGCGATACCAGGGCCAACGGCCAGACGGCGTCTTCAGATTCTCTTCTTGTGAGGAACTGGCAGGATATCCTGGCTGTATATGTATATGAGCAGAGCCAGCAGGGAGTCAGCGAATATAAGCTGGACGCATCCGCCAAGGATGCTCTTGCGGAGATTTTCGCGGAATTAAATCCGGTTATCAGAGATACGGAGAATCCGACCCATGCCTCCTACGGCAACTATCACATCAATACATACATCAAGGAGAACAATATTGCGCAGGAAGACAGAGAGATCCTGAAGAAATATGTGGAGACGGACTGCAAACTTCTCTGCGCCATTGTAACAGATGCTAAAGGATTTATACGCCAGAGCGTAGGAGACGATGTTTCCGAAGAACGTGTAAATGTAATTGCTGCAGCTTATTCCCTGGTGGGGGAAGTGGGATATTTCTGGGGAGGTAAGTCCACAGTGATTGGAGATGATCCCAGCTGGGGAGCGGCGGAGACGGTATCCGCTGCCGGCAGTCCGAGTACAGGAACTACCCGGGCATACGGTCTTGACTGCAGCGGGTTTGTTACCTGGTCAGTGATCAACGGCTATCTGGATCAGTCCATGCAGCAGGCTGTGGGAGACGGAACATCTGAGCAGTGGCTGAATGCCAATGTTGTAAGCGAACAGGAGGCGCAGCCGGGAGATCTGGTATTCCAGAGAGGCCCGGAGGCCGGAAGCGATAATCATGTAGGCATCATCTGCGGAAAGACAGATGCAGGCGACTGGATCGCGGTACATTGTTCTTCCAGCAAGAACGGCGTAACCGTAGGCGAGGCTTATGGCGCCAGCTTCCGTTATATCCGTCAGCCTTCCTTCTACCCGAGTCAGGAAGAACTTTCCCAGATGGTCAGCGCCGGAGCGTCCGCAAGTAACGCGGAACCTGTCGAGACCGTGACGGATGTCAGCGGTACGGATACGGGTTCGACAGATCTGAACAGCGGATCAGAAGAAAGTATTCTTACCGGCGGAAATGATACTGTGGCGGATACAGACAGCATAGAGGTTATTTTTGATGATGCGACAGACGCAGGAACCGCTCAGGAGACTGTGACAACGGATGTTTCAGGATCAGGCAGTGTGGAAGTCACCGGTACTCTTCAGGGCATCCTTGAACAGAATGTGTTTGTTTCACAGAATACTCCAACAGATTCTCAGGGACAGGCAGACTTCAGCAGTATTGAAGTTTCGTTCCAGAATTGATAAAAACTGCCCATGCAGATCAGGTAAGAACTGCATGGGCATAATTTTTAGCAGAAGATATCTATCTGTGTATTCCGGACAGAATTTCTTCAATCCATTTATCCGTACTGTAATTATCGTCAAAAAGACGGATGATCACACCGTAAGGTTCGGCGTCGCTGGAAAAGGCGTTGGCTTCATCCGTGTCCACATGCATGGCAAGGCGGTAGTCCCAGCTTACGCGGACTACGACATCTGCATAGATTAGGGCCCTGCCGTAACTTTTGGTGAGAACAAAAACCTCGTCATTGTCACGTACATTCAGGGTAAGGGCATTGTCCGGAGTCATGTGGATATGGCGTTTGGCTACGATCACGCCTCTGGAAATCTCAAGTTCTCCTTCCGGTCCTCTCAGAATGCAGCCGGGAGTACCCTCGATATCTCCTGACTGGCGGATGATTCCCGGAATGCCCAGCTTTCTGGTGTCGGTGAGAGAAAGTTCGATCTGTGTTTCTTTTCGGAACGGCCCAAGGATGGCCATATTCTCAAATGTCCCCCTGGGGCCGATGACGTTCAGACGTTCCCGGCACAGATATTGTCCGGGCTGGCTGAGTTCTTTGATATAATGAAGCTGAGCGCCTTTTCCGTAAAGTGTTTCAAAATCCTCTTTTGAAATATGGATATGGCGCGCAGATGTTTCGATAGGTATTTTAATGCTCATAATACAGTCTCCTGTGTGAAATGTGTTAAGATAAAACTGATTTCAGTGTAACTCTTGACAGAAAGAATATCAACAATTTTTTAGGGAGTATATACCAGATGAAAAAAAGAAGGTTTCCATGGCTTCTTATCATACTGTGCCTGATGGCGGCCGGACTTCTCTGGAAGAGCCCTGAGATCCGGAGAGCGAATGAGGCGGACAGAACGGAATCCGGTCTGGAATCTGCTGTTGACGCAGCGAGAGATCTTTTCCGTTCGGAGCCGGCGGATGTCCGGGAACTTCGGGAGCAGGAGCTTATACAGACGGATGCCGGACATCAGGAATATTATTTCGGCCAGCTTAACGAGGCGGAACGCAGGGTATACCGTGAAATGCTGGAAGGTATCAGGAACCGTGAGGAGGAATTCTATCTGACTTCCGGAGATGACAGCCTGGTAGACAGAGTTTACCATGCGCTTTTGAAAGATCATCCGGAGCTTTTCTGGATACATAACCGTGAAACAGTATATAAGACGACATACGAAGGTGCGGATTACAGCATATTTTCTCCCGGTTACACATATACGGAACAGGAAGTCCGCGAAATCCTTCAGGCAATGGAGCAGGCATGGCAGAATGTTTCCGCCGGGCTTCAGGGGATCTCGGATCCTTATGAACAGGTAAAAGCAGTCTACACCTATGTTATTGATAATACAGAATATATGGAATCGGAACACGACCAGAACATAGCCGGGGTTTTCTGGAAAAAACAGGCTGTCTGTGCGGGATATGCCAGAGCTGTACAATATCTGCTGGAAAGACTCGGGATTCCCTGTATATATGTAGAGGGAAATACTATAGGGAGCAGTGAAGGCCATGCGTGGAACATCGTCCAGATAGACGGACAGTTTTATTACGTAGACGCAACTAACGGCGATCAGCCGGAATTCCTGGAAGGAGACGCCGTACAGCTGGCCGAGCACAAAACAACCCTGTATGATTATCTCTGCCCGTTCCCGGAAGAATATGAAATGACTTATACTCCTTCGGAGGAATTTACCGTTCCGGA
>DWXL01000181.1 GCA_019119235.1 Candidatus Blautia excrementigallinarum
ATGACGAATAAGATCTGTCCCAACTGCGGGAAGCACCTTCTTGCGGTAAACGGCAAAAACAGCCGGATGCTGGTGTGCCAGGACAGAGAGTGCGGATACCGGGAAACCATAGCCCGCACTACAAACGCCCGCTGTCCGAAATGCCACAAGAGAATGGAGCTTCTGGTAAAAGGGAAAGAAGAGACCTTCGTATGTGCCTGCGGTTATAAAGAAAAGCTTTCCGCTTTCCAGACAAGACGGGAAAAAGAAGGCGCGGGCGTTACGAAGCGTGATGTGCAGAAATACATGAGACAGCAGCAGAAAGAAGCCGAGGAACCGGTAAACAACGCCTTTGCACAGGCGCTTGCGGGGCTGAAGCTGGATAATTAAGAATTATCAGAGGTGTTATAAGACAGTAATGAAACAGGATGCGGCGCTATCGTTCGATAGCGCCGCTTTTGATACCGTTCATCCATTTCAGGACATGATCCCGGAAAAGCAGGATGTCGGGACTGATATCCTGATCTTTTCGCGTGAGCATATAAGTGGACCAGAGATAATTTTCATCAGAAAAAGGAAGAAGAACCATACTGTCATCCCCCATATCGTCAAAAACAAAATCCACTACAACAGAAATACCGAGATTTTTTCTGACCATTTTATGGCACAGGCTGAACCCACTTGTCTCAAAGACGATATCAGGCGTAAATCCTGCTTCCTGGCAGCGGTTTACAATCAGATGATGAATATAGAATTCTGTACTTTCCAGGTAGAGAGGCTGACCTTTCAGATCCATAATGGTAACGGAAGGTTTCCTGCTTAAAGGGTTTTTTCTGTTGACCAGCAGCTTGATAGGAAAACTTTCCAGAAGATCAGAACGAAATTCACTGAAGTCAGATTCTCCGATGGTAAAAGCAACATTCCCTTCTTTCTGGTGGAAAAGACGATCTACCTGCCGGTCCGGATACTCCCGGTAGTGTATGGTGATTTCAGGATGTTTCCGACGGAAATCCGTGATACATTCCGGAGTGACAAGACGAAGAATCCCGTAAGCGGAGAGAAGATCGATTTCCCTGTTCTTTGTCTGCTGGATCTTCTGGATTTCTTTGTAAATATTATAATAGGAATCCAGAAAAAACGGAAGATGGTCGTACAGATACTCTCCGGTCTCTGTCAGGGTAATCCCGAAGGAAGTACGGTTCAGAAGCTGTGTGTTTAATTCTGTTTCCAGATTTTTGATGGATTTGCTCAATCCCTGCGGCGTGATATAAAGAAGTTTTGCCGCCTTTGTGATACTCTGCTCCCGGCAGACGGTACGGAAATTTTCAAGATCTTTAATGGTCATAAAAAACCTCTTTTCTGATTGGTTGATGCCTGTCACCTGTTTGTTTATATTCAGGGATCCGGGCATATGATAGTATAATAAACGAATTCACTTATTTATAGATACCAGGGCTGAAAAGTCAGAACCCATGTACCTGTCCTTATGGGGCAGAATACCGACTTTTCAGCCCTGGTATTATTGTACCAGAGAAATATGTTTCTGTCCCCTGCAATTATAAGTTTATACGGTGAAAAATACAGTTGATAGGCAGGTGATATCCATACTGATAAAATAAACATATAAATCATTGTCAGTATGGCGTCAGGGAACCGGGAGAGGGTGATGTTCCCTGTGCTCTGATGCCGGAAATGAGGAAGAGAAGACACAGGAGGAAAACGATGAGTGAATTTAGACTTGCATCAGTGGAAGAATTTGAAGCAGCCACAGAGCGTCTGTTGGAAACAGGCGCAAGAGTAGGCGCGGATTCCTGGCAGCTTCGTGTGAAGAACCAGACGCCGCACTGTAAGTTCGGTGAAAAGGGAATATGCTGCCGGATCTGTTCCATGGGGCCCTGCCGTATCACCCCCAAGGCACCAAGGGGAATCTGCGGATGCGACGCCCATGGTATCGCGGGAAGAAATTTCCTGCGTTTTGTTGCGGGAGGAGCGGCTACCCATTCCGATCATGGACGCGAGATATGCCATACCTTTACCCATGTGGCTCCGGACGGAGATTATAAGGTGAAAGATCCGGAAAAACTGCTCCGCATCGCAAGAGAATGGGGTGTGGAAGCAGAGGGAAGAGATATTTACGATCTGGCTCATGAGATGGCAGACCTGGCTCTGATGGAATATGGAAAACCTTATGGTGTGCAGAGATGGCTGTCGCGCGCGCCGGAACATACACAGAAACTGTGGCATGACGCCGAGATCGAGCCTCGTGCCATTGACCGTGAAGTGGCTACGGCCATGCATATGACACATATGGGGAATTCCAGCAAGGCGGAAGCCCTGATCCGTCAGTCTCTCCGCTCCGGTATGTCCGACGGATGGGGAGGATCCATGGCAGGAACAGAATTTTCTGATATTATGTTCGGAACACCGAAACCGGTAGACACAGAAGCGAATCTGGGTGTTATGAAAGAAGATGAAGTAAATATTATCGTACATGGACATGATCCCAGCCTTTCCGAAATGATCTGTGAATATGCGGATGATCCGGAGATGATCGCCCTTGCGAAATCTGTCGGGGCGAAAGGCATCAACGTGGCGGGCGTCTGCTGTACATCCAATGAAGTGGCCATGCGCCGCGGCGTCCCCATGGCCGGAAATTTTCTGCAACAGGAAAATGTCGTTCTTACAGGAGCATGTGAGGCAATCGTAGTAGACGTTCAGTGTATATTCCCGGCTCTCGGCCCCTTAAGTAAATGTTTCCATACAAAATTTATCACTACGTCAAAGATTGCGCAGATGCCTGATTCTGAATTTATTCTCTTTGAAGCAGGTTCCGCAGGAGAAAAAGCGAAAAAGATCGTGCGGATGGCGGTGGAGAATTTTGCCAACAGAAAACCGGAACTGGTACATATCCCGCAGTTAAAACAGAAGGCTACAGTAGGCTATTCTGTGGAAGCAATCAAAAAGACGCTGGACGGCGTGACGAATTCCCAGGTAGACGTACAGGGAACTACAAAACCGCTGATCGAGTGTATTACCTCCGGTGTGATCCGCGGAGCTGTGGCCATGGTAGGTTGCAACAATCCGAGAGTGCGTCCGGATTCCGCTCATATCGGACTTATGAAAAAACTGATCGCCAACGATATCATTGTAATTCTTTCAGGATGTTCCGCTCAGGCGGCTGCCAGAGCCGGACTGATGGATAAACGTGCAAAAGAACTCTGCGGAGCCGGACTGAAGAGGGTATGTGAGCTGGCGGATATTCCTCCGGTGCTCCATATGGGTTCCTGCGTGGATATCAGCCGTATGGTGGTTCTTGCCTCTGAGCTGGCTAAGGATTCAGGATTGAATATTTCCCAGCTTCCTGTAGTGGGCTGCGCTCCGGAATGGATGTCTGAAAAAGCCGTTTCTATCGGAAACTATGTTGTGGCGACAGGAATTGATACTTTCCTGGGTGTAGAGCCTCAGGTTACAGGTTCCAGCGAAGTGGTATGGTGGCTGACAGAGGGAATCCGCGACTGGGTGGAAGCAGCCTATTTCGTGGAAACTGATATCGAAAAACTGGGCGACGCAATGATCGCGCGTATTGAAGAAAAACGTGCGGCGCTTGGTATTTAAGGAGGGGAAGAACGTGACTTTATTTGAAAGTGTTTTCGCAGGAAACGACGCAGTCTATGGCCTTACCGAGAACGCCATTGACGAAGCGATCAAAGCTCATGGAGCGGACAAAGCAGTCAGCTTCCCCAATACCGCTTACTCCCTTCCCTGCTACTACGCAGTAACAGGAACAAAGGTAGGCACCCTTGGAGAGCTGAAAGAAGCCCTGGGGGTTGTGAAGATCCTGATGACAAGGGAGAAAAGGACCCACGACGTATTTATGTCCGGTGTGGCTACAGCGCTCTGCGCGGAGTTCATCGAGGTTCTGAAATACATCGACGGCGCGGTTCCCTATGAAGAACCCTGCTACGGCCATCTTGCCGACGCAGTGATCCGTGAACTGGGCGTGCCGCTGGTAACCGGCGATATCCCCGGCGTGGCCGTAATCCTGGGCAAAGCTCCTTCCGCGGAGGAAGCGGCGGCTCTGGTAAAATCCTATCAGGCACAGGGTATCCTGGTAACTCTGGTAGGGGATATCATCGACCAGCTTGCAGAGATCAATTATAAGACAGGCGCCAACGTGCGTGTGATCCCGCTGGGCAAGGACGTTACATCCGTGATCCACGTGGTATCCGTAGCGATCCGTGCGGCCCTGATCTTCGGTAACGTAAAACCGGGCGACGCTGCGGCCCTGATGACTTACACCAAAGACCGTGTGCCGGCGTTCGTAAACGCATTTGCGCCGCTGAACGATGTGATCGTGGCATGCGGGGCAGGCGCTATCGCCCTTGGCTTCCCGGTAATCACCAACCAGGAGGATGTGGCGAGGGTGCCGAAGAGCCTGATCTGCCAGACAGATATCAGCAAATGGAACGCAACCTCCCTTGAGGCCCGTGACATCAAGATCAAGATCACCAATATCGACATCCCGGTAGCGTTTGCGTCCGCATTCGAGGGCGAGATCATCCGCCGGAAGGATATGCAGGTAGAGTTCGACGGATCCCGTGTGGACTGCGCAGAGCTTGTGCAGACCTGTGACGCCAGCGAGGTGGAGGACCACAAGATCACCGTGATCGGGCCGGAAGCAGACGAGATGGAGCTTGGAAGCAAGAACTGCATCGCATACGTTGTGAAGGTTGCAGGAAAGAACATGCAGGCAGACTTCGAGCCGGTTATCGAGCGTAAGTTCCACAATTATATCAACTGTATCGAGGGCGTATACCATACAGGCCAGAGAGACATGCAGCGTATCCGTATCAGCATCGACGCGTTCAACGCGGGCTTCCGTATTAAACACATCGGAGAAGTGCTTTACGCTCAGGTGAAGAACGAATTCGACGCGGTTGTGGACAAATGCGAGGTTGTGATCTACACAGACCCGGCGGAATGTAAGAGAGTACGCCATGAGATCGCTATCCCAACTTTCGAGAAACGTGACGAGCGTCTGGACAACCTGACAGACGAGTCTGTAGATGTATACTACAGCTGTATCCTGTGCCAGGCATTCTCTCCCAGCCATGTATGCGTGGTAACACCGGAGAGACTGGGACTCTGTGGAGCTGTATCATGGCTTGACGCCAAGGCTACCAATGAGCTGGATCCCAACGGGCCATGCCAGGTGATCACCAAAGAGCGTCCTATCGACGAGAACCTTGGTTCCTACGAAGATGTGGACGAGGCAGTGAAGAAATTCTCCCAGGGTGCCCTGGAGCATGTAACCCTGTATTCCATCATGCAGGATCCCATGACCTCCTGCGGATGCTTCGAGTGTATCTGCGGAATCGAGCCGTTCTCCAACGGCGTTGTCATCGCCAACCGTGAGTACGCGGGCATGACGCCGCTTGGAATGACCTTCCCGGAGATGGCGTCCATGACAGGAGGCGGCGTACAGACGCCGGGCTTCATGGGACACGGCAAGCACTTCATCTCTTCAAAGAAGTTCATGAAGGCTGAGGGAGGAATCGAGCGTATCGTATGGATGCCCAAGGAGCTGAAGGATTTCGTGGCAGAGCGTCTGAACAAGACGGCGAAAGAGCCTTACGGAATCGACAATTTCACAGATATGGTCGGAGACGAGACAGTAGCGACAGATCCGGAGACACTGGTAGCTTTCCTTACCGAGAAGAACCATCCGGCGCTGGCACTGGATCCGATGATGTAAAGTAAAAAGGAAATTGCCAGAACAATAATAACTGACAATAATCCAGAGAGAGCGGCAGAAATGCCGTTCTTTCTTTTTCCATAAAACATCTGCTGTTTCATTGCATTTGCTCTCCGGGCAGTACTTGACAATAAAAAAACCATACGCTAAACTTTTCTGTAAAAATGGGATTTATGCTGCAAAATAAAAAGGTCTGGGTGTACGAAAAATATGGAAAAGTTATTATCAGTTATGATCGTGGATGACGAACGTTTTGTAATTGAAGAGCTGTGTACAATGATAAACTGGGAAGCGTGTGGATTTCAGGTGATCGCCACAGCATTTAACGGCAGACAGGGATTAAAAAAGTTCAGAGAACTGCATCCCAGTCTGATTCTTGCAGATATCAGAATGCCCTTTATGGACGGAATTGAAATGATACGCCAGATCCGGGAAGAAGATGATACTGTCAATATTGTTCTTCTGACTGCCTATGAAGATTTCAGCTATGCAAAATCAGCGATAAGTCTTGGCATTACAGAATATATCATAAAAAGCAGCATTACTCCGGACAGCCTCAGAGAGCTTCTGGAAAATATCCGTGTCAGTATCTGCAGACAGGGACAAAAAGATAAGATTGTGACGGACTGGCTGCTGGAGCAGTTTTTTTCAACGGAAAAATCTGAAAATTCTGCAGATCTGGACGCAACGCTCCGGCAGATGCATCATATTATACTGATTTCTCAGGATCTTCCACTGAGTATCAGCGGAGAGATACTTCCGGAAGAAATACAGGTACCTAAAGCAAAACTGGCGGCTTTGCTTCAGAACTGGGATTACCCCGGCTGGAAACTGGAGACAATCACCAGTCTTCCCGGCGGACAGACTGTACTGGCGATCAATAGTACGGAAAATGTTTATACGGATCATGGAGCGGAACTGGAGCGGATTTCCAGAGCGATAGTCAGAAAACTGCGGCAGGATACCGGAAACAGTTTTTCTGCGTTTTATCTCGCTCACAGGATCAGTCTGTACGATCTGAAACTGTACTGCAGTGAAAACAGAAATAAACTGAACGAGTCATATTTTTCCGGAAGCGGCGGAGTATACCGGATGGAATATCCGGTTATGACAATTGAATCTGATACAGCTACAGGTTATTCCGGTGTAAATACCGGAGAAGTATTCCGGATTACGGACCGTTGTTAGCGTCGGGCGATTTTCGCCATTTGGCATATTTATTGCGCAGTTTACACTGAATATTATTTTTATAGGGCTGATCGCGGCAGGTCTGCCTGATACTTTCCAGAATGTTGTCCTTGGAGTATTCCTGCTGATTGTAATGATCATTTTCCACAATACAGAGAAACTGGCGGCGATGCGGGAGAAAATGAAAAAAGAAAAAGCAGAGGTAAGTGCTGCCTGATGAACAGAGAAAGGAGAAAACCCATGAAATTTCCTATATTAACAGACGAAGAAAGAAAAAAACGTCTTGCGCCCCCGAAGGGAAGGCTTCAGTGCGTAATTGATTCCGATACATATAATGAGGTTGACGATCAGTTTGCAATTTCATATGCTTTACTGTCGCCGGAAAAGCTGGATGTTCAGGCCATTTATGCAGCTCCTTTTTCTTCTGAATTCTTTGCGAAGCTTCAGAAAAAAGACAGCGTGGATATTCCGATGACGAATGATCTGGCAGAGGGTCTGGAACTGAGCTATCAGGAGATTATAAAATTAATGAGACTCCTGAAAATGGATCCGGATGGGAAAGTATTCCGCGGTTCAAAAGAATATATGCGGGAAGAAGGAATTCCGGTAGAAAGTGAAGCGGCCAGAGATCTTGTAAAGCGTGCCAATGAGGCGGAAGAGGTACTTTATGTTATAGCCATCGGCGAGATCACCAATGTTGCTTCCGCAATCCTGATGGATCCGGAGATCATCCGTAAGATAGTGATTGTGTGGCTTGCCGGTCAGCCATTATACTGGCCGCATACCATAGAATTTAATCTGGGGCAGGATTTAATCGCTTCGCGCACAATTCTGGATTGCGGTGTTCCGCTGGTGGTAGTCCCGTGTATGTCGGTGGCTTCTTATCTTGCAGTAACGGGGCCGGAGCTTGAAGCGAATATTAAGGGACGATCAGAACTGGGAACTTATCTGTCTGATACTGTGACAAGCCAGATGAGCCAGGAGATGGCACAAAACTGGCTGACACTTTTTCATCAGACATATTGTAAAGATCTGGATGATTATGGTGAAGAAGGAATGCCGTCAACGACCTCCCCACTGTCGCCTTCCAGGATTATATGGGATATCAGTACGGTGGCATATCTTCTGAATCCTACATGGTGTCCGTCTTCACTGGTTCCCACGCCATGCCTGACAGATGAGATTAAATATACATCTGAACCAGACAGATTCCCAATGCGAATTGTAAAATTTATTTATCGGGACGCTGTGTTGGGAGATATGTTTGAGAAAATCAGAAATGCTCCCAGATAGAGCGTCAGATAGGGGGAAACACATTGAAAGTATTGAATTTCGGATCTTTTAATCTTGATAATGTATATACGCTTGATCATATTGTAACAGGAGGAGAAACTATACAGTCATCCCGACTGGAAACATTTTGCGGCGGTAAAGGTCTGAACCAGTCTGTTGCCCTGTCCAGAGCAGGAATCAATGTCTGGCATGCAGGAATAATAGGACAGGATGGGAAAATACTTTTGGATACATGTAAAAACAGTGGAATAAACACAGATTTGATCCGGCAACTTCCTGTAAAGGGAGGACATACAGTAATTCAGGTGGATAAAAATGGACAGAACAGTATTATTCTTTATGGTGGAACAAATTTGATGCACACGAAGGAATATATTAACGAAGTGCTAAAAAATTTCGGAAAAGGAGATTGTCTGATTCTGCAAAATGAAATTAACCTTCTGGATTATATAATTGATAGTGCGTACGAAAAAGGAATGTTTATTGAACTTAATCCGTCACCTTTTAATTTGCAGATACGTAAATGCAATCTCTCAAAAATTCATTTGTTTATGATGAATGAAATTGAGGGTCAGCAGTTTACCGGAAGCAATGTGCCTGATGAAATTCTGGAAAACATGAGAATAAATTTCCCCAATGCAGCGGTTGTTCTTACTCTTGGAAATCATGGGGCCTATTATTATGATGGCAGGCAGAAAATCTTTCAGGGAATTTTTAAAGTTAATGCTGTGGATACCACAGCGGCAGGAGACACTTTTACAGGTTTTTTTATGGCTTCTGTTATTAATGGAAAAACTCCGGAGGAGGCGTTACGGATTGCTTCCAAAGCAGCGTCGATAGCGGTAACAAGGCCGGGGGCGGTTCCGTCTATACCTACAATCACAGAAGTGATAGAAGAGTTAGAATAAAAAACATACATATATTAAAATATATAGAAGGAACGGCAGAAATGTCGTTCTTTCTATATGTATTAATATATAAATTAGCAATAGCTATTTTGAGTCTTTTATGTTATTATAAATTAAAGCATTTACATTTCTGACAGTTCATTTCTATGCGGAAAACCGCGTCAATATTCTGAAAAAATAATCTGAAGAAATCTCAATGCTTTATTCCAATTATATTTTGCAGAGAGGTTTCCATAAAAGACGGCATCCTCCTGCAGCTTTTCTTAAGGAGGTAATTTTATGACTCAGAAAACAAACCGTCTCTACAAATCCCGTCTTTTTGTCATGATTTTTGAGGAAAAGAAAAAACTGTTGGAACTGTATAATGCAGTAAGCGGCAAACATTATGAAGATCCGGAGTTACTGGAAATAAATACTCTGGATAATGCAATTTATATGTCCATGAAAAATGATATTTCATTTCTCATAGATGCACGGCTGGCTCTTTATGAACACCAGTCTACATACAGTCCGAATCTTCCTCTGCGCTTTTTTCTGTATTTGGCAGATTTATATTCGGATATGATACGAAATGTTAATTTGTATAGCAGCAAAAAAGTTCAGCTTCCAACACCTCATTTTGTTGTTTTCTACAATGGGGAAAGGAAACAGCCAGATCGAAAAATACTGAAGCTGTCAGATCTGTATTCAGTAGTGGAGAAAGAATATAAACTGAATCTGGAAGTTTTAATGCTGAATATTAATTCCGGCCACAATCCTGAATTGATGGAGGCATGCCATACATTGTGGGAGTATGCAGAATATACGAACAGAGTGCGAACATATGCAAAGGAAATGGCTGTGGACAAAGCTGTTGAGCAGGCTGTGACAGAGTGTATCCAGGAAGGGATTTTAAAAGAGTTTCTGGAAAAAAATAAAGCGGAGGCGATGAAAGTGAGCATATATGAATATGATGAAGAACGCCACATCAGGCAGGAACGTGAGGAAGCCTGGGAAGAGGGGCGGGAGGCTGTGCTTCAAAGTCAGATTCGTAAAAAACTTGAAAAAGGAAAATCTCTGCGCGAAATTGCAGATGAACTGGAAACAGAAGAAGGCGAAATCAGACGGCTGATTGAAAGTATTGAACAGGCTGAAGAAGAATGAAAACAGGAAAACAAATGAAAAAACTGGGAAGAACTTCCCTGAAAAAGAACTATGTCATATTTGTGGCGGCCTGTCTCATCGCCGCTTTTCTTGGCGCGGAATTTACCGGAACACTGAGTTTTTCCACCGCGGAGAATTACGAACAGACAGAAAGCATTCTTAATGAGGAAAATACTGTAAACGCGGAAAGCGATCTGGATATGGAAGCCGGATCCATGGTTAAGACGACAGTTGACAGTGTCTCCTGGGAGAATGTCCTGCGCATCATAGCCGAAAGCAATACAGAAACTGGGCGGGAGATCACCAGGAGGATTAAAGAGAATGAGATACTCGCGTCCGAGAGCGGGAATCCCATGTTCGGACGTACGAGAGGAGTCCTTTCCAATGTGGTGAACCAGATCAGTTCCGGATCGATCATTGTGACTATGGTGGCGGCTATCGCTTCCATGACCGGATCAGAGAGTATCGGCATTCTGGTCATGATCCTTCTGGGAGCTGCGGGGGCCTTTGGGATCTGGTTTCTGCTGATCAATGTATTTCCTGTTGTCATCCGAAGAGTCTTCCTGGAGGGAATGATTTACGAACAGGTCACTTCCCAGCGCTTTGTTTTTCTGCTGCGGGTAAAGAAGTGGCTGAGAGCCTCATGGATCATGTTTGTAAAATATATCTGGTATTCTCTGTGGTG
>DWXL01000182.1 GCA_019119235.1 Candidatus Blautia excrementigallinarum
GCGATCCTGGAGACAGACATTATGCTGATCGACGAGGTCTTAAGTGTGGGCGATCAGAAATTCAAGAAAAAAAGCTACAACAAAATGAAGAGCCTTATATCCAGCAAGGATCGTACCGTGGTGATCGTATCCCACAGCATCGAAACTCTGAAAGAACTCTGTGACACAGTTATGTGGATGCATGACGGCCAGATCAAAATGATCGGCGAACCTGCGCCCGTTCTCACAGAATACGTTAACTTCATGGAAAACAGCTGACCCGATGATAAAAAAACTCCGACATCCCCTTATCCGGATGCCGGAGTTTTATTTTTTACTGGCGCATCTTTTTTTCAGCCTCTTCTGTAAAATCTTCTACAGAGTCTTTCAGCGCGTTTTTCTGATTATCGTCCACGCCTTCCGAAACTTCCTTCTGGAAAAAGATCTTCACCGTCATCAGCAGAAGTTTCAGATCCAGAAAGAAGGAATAATTCTCGATATAGAACAGATCCAGTTTCAGCTTGTCATAAGGCGTGGTATTGTATTTCCCGTAGACCTGGGCATATCCTGTCAGGCCGGCCTTTACCTTCAGGCGGTAGTAGAATTCCGGAATTTCCTTACAGTATTCCCGCATGATCGACTGGCGTTCCGGTCTGGGACCCACCAGGGACATATCTCCTGCGAAAACATTAAAAAGCTGCGGCAGTTCATCCAGATGCAGGTTACGAAGTATCTTCCCTACCGGCGTGATCCGGGAATCATGCTTGGACGCCAGGCGGGCGCCGTTTTTTTCGGAGTCCACGCGCATACTGCGGAATTTACATATCCTGAACTGCTTTCCTCCCAGTGTAAGCCTGTCCTGAAAATAAAACACAGGTCCTCTGTCATATGCTTTCACACAGACGGCAATAAACAGCATTAACGGCGAACACACCACGATCCCGACGCCGGAAACCACAATATCCAGAAGTCTCTTGGCCGCGCGCTGCTCTATGGAAAGTCCCATATTCTTCGCTACCAGAAGCGGCGTATCGAACAGGTGGATCCTCTCGCTTCCCATCAGGATCACATCCGAGATCTTCGGACTGAGATAACAGCGGATGGAATGGGCGAAACAGTATTTCAGATATCTGTTGCGGATATTGGCCGGAAGATCCCAGATGATCACTCCGTCATACTCTTTCATCATTTTGTGAATCTCTTTTTCGCCCGCATCGATGTGCACTTTACCACTGATATTATATTTGTCCCTGCGGGAATTCATCTTATGTATCAGGTCGCCCGGATCCCGGTCTCCATAGATCACCAGAAGCCTTCTCGCCTGGTAAAGCTTCGAGTAAATAAATCTGGAACCGAAGATCCATATCACAATGACCACGAACTGTACGAAAGTCATCTCTACCATGGGCCACGGATCCAGGAACCACCGATTGATCAGCGTGATCTGAAAATAAGTCACCACATTGGTACAGATCGTCGCCAGGACCATAGAATAAAATACATCGATCCTCTTCAGGTAACCTACGCGCAATCCTCCGTAAAAAGTAGAAAACAGCACATTGATCAGCGCATAAATCGCGATCAGCACCCAGTTACCCTTCCTCCAGAAGGGTTCAAAGATCAGCCCCCTGTAAAAATCATACCAGACATAGGCAAAAACTGCTGTCTGAGCAATTACTGCGAGACTTGCCAGACAGAAAACAATAAATTTCTTGAAATCCTCTAATTTATTTTTCACAGTATCCCTCGAATCTGCATTAAACGCCGGTATCTGCCGGCATCCCCTTATTTATCCTCTTAATTTTGTTATTATAATATAAATCCCCTATCCCGTCCAGTAATTATCGAATTTCAATTTTACAGTAAAAATATACATATTTTTCATAAAATTACCATGTATTTAATACAGCTTTTACAATATCTCGAATTTTTATTCAATATAATTACACTTTTTTTCTCAAAATTATGGAAATCCGCAGACAAAAATTGTATAATAGATACATCTAAGCATATATAAAAGGAAAGTGAGGGTTCACTATGAAACAAAACAACATGTTAGCGATGATCCTGGCCGGCGGACGCGGCAGCCGCCTCCATGAGCTCACCAACAAGGTGGCCAAGCCAGCAGTTTCATACGGCGGCAAATACCGCATTGTTGACTTCCCTTTGAGCAACTGCGCCAACAGCGGGATTGACATTGTCGGCGTACTGACCCAGTACGAATCTGTACTTCTGAACAGCTATGTGGCAGCAGGCGGACGTTGGGGCCTGGATGCCAGAGAGAGCGGCGTTTTCGTACTTCCGCCCCGTGAGAAAGCTGATTCCGATCTTGACGTTTACCGCGGCACTGCCGATGCTATCGCTCAGAACATCGACTTTATCGACCAGTATTCTCCTGAATATGTCCTGATCCTTTCAGGAGACCACATCTATAAGATGAACTATGCAAAGATGCTTGCTTACCACAAGGAGATGAAGGCAGACGCCACCATCGCCGTTATCGAAGTTCCCATGAAAGAGGCAAGCCGTTTCGGCATCATGAACACAGATGAGGCCGGACACATCGTAGAATTTGAGGAGAAACCGGAACACCCGAAGAGCAATCTTGCCTCCATGGGTATCTATATTTTCGACTGGAAGCTTCTGCGCAAGATGCTCCTGGCAGATATGAAAGATCCGGATTCCCACCACGATTTCGGAAAAGACATCATCCCGGATCTTCTGGCAGATGGAAAAACTCTGGTAGCATACAAATATAAAGGCTACTGGAAAGATGTAGGAACCATCGATTCCCTCTGGGAAGCAAATATGGATCTTCTGGACAGCAACAACGAGCTTGACCTGAACGATCCCACCTGGAAGATCTAC
>DWXL01000183.1 GCA_019119235.1 Candidatus Blautia excrementigallinarum
GAATACGATGTTCCGGATGAAAAAGTCATGATAATGCACACCCTGGTCATTGATCCGGATGTAAAAGGCAGAGGGCTTGGCAGTGCTTTTGCCAGATTTTACGAAAAATACGCCGTAGAAAACGGCTGTCCTTATCTGCGAATTGACACTAACGAACTTAACACCAACGCCCGTTCCTTATATAAAAAACTTGGTTATAAAGAAATTGGTATATTTCCATGTAAATTTAATGGTCTTGATAAAATCAATCTTGTACTCCTGGAAAAAATGGCCGATCAGTAAATCACTAATGTTTCACGTGAAACATACAATCACCGGAAGTAGTATCTCCAGGATCCCGAGCAAGCCAGACTTTGTTTCAGCGCCAGTAAAGAAGGTATCTCCACAAATGAGATACCTTTTTTTGCTGTAGATAAACTTATTTAATTTTTCCCTGGATAAAGGCCATCGCCTGTTCATAATCATCTTTATGAACGCAGATTTCATAAATCAGGGACTGGGAGGCGTCTCCGAAATTCCCTCCCATACTTCTCGTTACGCCTTTATCTCCCAGCCAGGAGTTGTGATTAAGATCCGTTGTCTGATATTTATATGATATGTTATTTTTCTCAAGTATCTCTCTTACATGATTAAATTCAGCTACAGATGTTCCATTATAAACAGTTTTTTTGTTAAACACAGATATATTCTTCATAATCATACACCTCCGCATACTTTTTCACTATAGTAATATGATACTTTCCGCATATTTACAGTCTTTATGGATCCGGTTATTTCCTGAACCCCAGCATTTCTCTGATCTCCGGTACAGATTTACCTTCTGCGCGCATTTTCTTTATCCATAATATCTGTGCAACAGCCTCTTCCCTTTTGTATCTTCTGGTAAGGTTCTTTTCCGGCTGCCGGAAAGGAATCATTCCTTCCTCAGTATAAAATTTCAAAGTGCTGTACCTCACATCCGTAAGTCTCGCCAGTTCTCCTATGGTTACATATTCTGCTGTCTGTATTGCCTCCATGCTTCTCTGTCTCGACATTTAATCACTTCCATTTTATAATACTTTTCTATCATTCTAACTCAACTGTAAATTATGGATATCCTTTGTGTGCCTGGATTTTAGACGCTTTCTACATTTCATTTGTACACTGATTCCATTGCCATGATATTCATCACATTCTCAATATATCCAGCCATTTCCTTCATTGTATTTTCATTTTCATAATTCATGACTTTTTTTACCCGCTTTTTCTTTTCCTCCATTTCAAAACCTGATCAGTTTTTTATTAAACGCAGTGTCTAATTATTCACAGGATATTTAGCGTTAATGTACAAGGGGACAATACGGTCGATAAAGGGCTGATTTCTGCCTCTTTTGCGTTACTTTCATTCCGCGTACATCCTGTACGCGTCAATCAAGTGCCTTAAAGAGGCAGAAATCAACTCCTTTTCGACTCAGAGACTCCAACCGCAGGAATTTCAGCGATTTACAAGGCAGACGATGGAAGCGTACAGGGCGTACGCTGACTGAGGATAACGCTGAAAATCGCTGAAATCACGCGGCTTGGAGCGTGTTGCCCCTTGTACACTGACGCTACTATTCCTGCATGGACAGGACAGATCTGTTCTGCCAGATATATGTCATAAGTGAAATTACCGTGAGCGCCAGAGACAGCCAGATAAAAATCTGTTCCAGCACCGCGAAAACTCCTCCGAAATGCAGAAGGAGAAGGATAATCATGATCATCTGGGATACCGTCTTGAATTTTCCCCAGTAGTTCGCGGCAATGACGATCCCGTTTTCCGCTGCGATCAGTCGGAAACCGCTGATAATGAATTCCCGGGCGATGATGATGATCACGATCCACGCCGGAAGACGTTTCAGCTCAATAAGGCAGATCATTGCGGAACATACAAGAAGTTTGTCTGCAAGCGGATCCATAAATTTGCCGAAATTTGTTACAAGATGATGTTTTCTCGCCAGATACCCGTCAAACCAGTCTGTAACGCTGGCAATGACAAAGATTGCAAGGGAAATATAACGGTTCGCCTCTCCGCCCCATCCTGTCAGAAGGAAAAGAACAAGAAAAGGTACCATGATCATTCTTCCTACGGTAAGTTTATTCGGTGTATTCATCAGCCAATTCTCCTATCAAATCGTATTCAAGGGCGCCTGTCACACGCACTTTCGCAAAATCTCCCGTCATCAGGAGTTCTCCTGTCTGTACGAACAGATAACCGTCCACGTTGGGCGCGTCCCCGTATGTTCTTCCAATATAAGCGCTTTCGCCGGAAACTTTTCCTTCGATCATCACCATAAGCTCCTGACCGATCTTCCGGTTTCCTCTGTCCAGAGAGATCTCCTGCTGAAGTTCCATCAGCTCGTCCCTGCGGGCTTCCTTCAGTTCCTCCGGCACCTGATCCGGCATAGAGGCCGCAGGCGTTCCTTCTTCTGCGGAATAGGTGAACACGCCGAGGCGGTCAAATTCCATCTCGTCCACGAATTCCATAAGTTCCCGGTGATCTTCCTCCGTTTCACCGGGAAATCCGGTGATCAGCGTCGTCCTAAGAACGATGTCCGGAATTTCGTTCCGAAGTTTCTCCACAATTCCTGTAAGCTGGGCTTTCGTGGTGCGGCGCCCCATCCTTCTTAAGATCCGGTCGCTTGCATGCTGTATGGGCAGATCCAGATAGTGGCAGATTTTCTTTTCTTCTTTCATCACCTGGATCAGTTCATCATATATTTCTTCCGGATAACAGTACAGGACACGGATCCAGCGTATCCCCTTTATACCGCAGAGTTTTTTCAGAAGAAGATGAAGTGTTTTCTTCCCGTACAGATCTGTGCCGTATACCGTCGTTTCCTGCGCTACTATGATTAGTTCCTTCACGCCCTGGGAAGCCAGATATTCTGCCTGTCTGAGAAGTCTTTCCTCCGGAACGCTGCGGAAGTTCCCGCGCAGCGACGGGATGATGCAGTAAGTGCAGTGCTTGTCGCAGCCCTCTGCGATCTTCAGATAGGCGTAGTGTCCGCCCGTGGTGATGACTCTGTCGGAGCCGATCTCCGGAAGTCCGTTGATATCGCTGTATTCCTGAAAATGATTTCCCGCCGCGGCTTCATTGAGAGCTATGACGATATCACCGTAGGAAGCTGTTCCAAGTACGGCGTCCACTTCGGGGATTTCCTGTATGATCTCCTCCTGATACCGCTGTGCCATGCACCCGGTAACAATCAGCGCCCTGCACGTCCCGGCTTTTTTATATTCCGCCATCTCAAGGATCGTTTCCACGCTCTCTTCTTTCGCATCGTGAATAAAACAGCAGGTATTGATCACAATGGCCTGCGCTTCTTCTTCCGTATTCACGATCTCATGTCCGTTTGCAGTAAGAAGACCGAGCATCTCCTCCGAATCGGCTAAATTTTTATCACAGCCAAGGGATATAAATAATATTTTCATATAAATCTCCTGATGCATATAAGGTGCTGTATAACACCTCTTTCCCGCCAGGGAAAGGTCAGTATATACAACACCCTGCATGTTTTCTTTATTCTTCTGTTGTCTCTGATACGGACTCTTCTGTCTGGTTTTCTCCGGATACCGGATCCTGTACCGCAGCGTCCGCCCCGGCGGCAGATACCGCCGCTTCTTCCTCAGCAGAAGTATCAGCGACAATTTTGACTTTTCCCTGATAAAATTCGTCAATTGCGATAGAAAGCGGTTTTTTTCCTGCCGCTCCTTTTACCAGAGGCTCTGCACCGGCAATAAGCTGACGGGCGCGTTTGCTTGTTGCAAGAACAAGGGAATAACGGCTGTTCAGCATCATGGTATTGTCATCGTCCTCTGCGTTATTGTTGATCGCCTGGATCAGTTCTGAATATGACGGATGTATCATCGTATCATTCTCCCTTCATAAAAATTCTGGATTCCTGCCGGATCCTGTTTATAAGTTCACAGTTCCTCTGTGTGCGAAGATGCTCGCTTAAGATTATCTCATGAAGAGCATCCACACAATCCTCCACCTGGTCGTTGACCAGAAGATAGTCATATTTGTCAATTCCTTCCGCTTCCTCTGAAGCGCGTTTCAGTCTGGATTCTATAACTTCCGGCTTCTCGCTTCCCCGGCCGACAAGGCGGTTCTTAAGTTCCTCCATGGACGGCGGAGTAATAAAGATCAGCACGGCTTCGGGAACCTTTTTTTTGATCTGCATGGCTCCCTGGATCTCAATCTCAAGGATCACATCCTTACCTTCATTCAGTCTGTCTTCCACATAACTCCTGGGAGTCCCGTAATAATGATCCACATACCTGGCATATTCCAGAAGCTGGTCGTTGCGGATCATTTCCTCCACTTCACTATTGGTATGGAAGAAATACTCCCTGCCATGTTTTTCTCCCTCACGGGGGTTTCTCGTAGTAACAGAAACAGAAAGAGCATAATTATGATACTTTTCCATAAGACGTTTCATAACTGTGCCCTTTCCGGCCCCTGAAAAACCGGATACAACTGCAAGAACTCCTTTACTCATGCTCCTCTCCTCTGTCTTCATAATCATATGCTTCCGCAAATCTTCTGGCAATAGTTTCCGGCTGAAGCGCGGAAAGGATCAGATAATCGTCGGAAGTGACGATCACCGCCTTCGTCTTCCTGCCCTGAGTCGCATCGATCAGAGAACGTGTTCCCCTGACGCTCTGCACCATTCTCTTGACAGGAGCAGCATCCGGACTTACCACTGCGACAATCTTCTGCGAATTCACGGTATTACCAAATCCGATATTAATCAGCTTTGCCACCAGTCTGCCTCCATTATTCAATATTCTGTATCTGCTCACGGATCTTCTCGATCTCTGTCTTAAGATTAATGGCAATATCTGATATCTCAAGATCGCTGGATTTAGAGAGAATGGTATTGGCCTCCCGGTTCATTTCCTGTGCCATAAAATCAAGCTTCCTGCCAACGCCTTCCTTTTCGGAAAGAATCTTCTGCATTCCGCGGATATGGCTCAGGAGGCGTACCGTCTCCTCGTCATTACAGATCTTATCCGAGAAAAGTATTACCTCCGCGGCAATACGGCTTTCATCGATCTGATTATCCTCCAGTAGTTCATGGACTTTTGTTTCCAGCTTTTCTCTGTAAGCTGCAACAACCTCAGGAGAACGCTTTTGAACTCTCTCCACCATATTCGCGAGACCGTCAAGTTTCTTTAGGAGATCATTCTTCAGATTCTGACCTTCCCTCTCTCTGGTCTCCACAAATTGAATACAGGCTTCTCTCAGAGTACCTTCCAGACAATTCCAGGTTTCTTCCTCGTCTATGGACTGTTCTTCCATGGTAAGGACTTCCGGATATCTGGAAAGAGCGGAAACCTTCACATCATTTTCGAGAGAAAACTCCTCTTCCATCTCTCTGAGATATTTCAGATATTCACCGGCGAGTTCTCTGTTATATTTTACAGAAATACTGCCGGAGGTGTAATCTTCATAGGTAATATAAACATCCACCTTGCCCCGCTGCATATAATGTTTCATCAGGTTCCTGATCTGACCTTCAAAGACATTCAGCTTCCGCGGCATCTTGATATTCAGATCAAGATATCTGTGGTTCACCGATTTCAGTTCAACGGTGATCTTTCTTTCCTGGGTAACTGTTTCGGAACGACCGAAACCTGTCATGCTTTTTATCATAAGTATATCTCACCTTACAGATTACTTGTTTTTTTACATACAGATTAATTATAGTGCATCAGAATATTGTAGTCAAACAGTTTTTTCTGTTTTTCTGCGCAGCCATTCGCCGGCCAGACTGCTCCATATATCAGTTCCCGGAACAATTGTTTCCCCGTCTTTTCCGGCGGTCAGATTGTCGCCCAGCCCAATCCCGTGTTTTCCCCTCTGAAACAGATGAAATTCTGCTGGAATCTTGTATTTTCGCAGAGCGGATACGAAAAGGATGGAATTTTCCGCGGGAACCGTGGTATCTTCAGCCGTATGCCACAAAAATGTCTCCGGCGTATCCGCGGAAACCTGTTTCTCCAGTGAAACCTCTTCCTTTAGCTCCTCATACCTGTCTCCGAGAAGGTTCCGGAAACTCTCCTGGTGTCCGAACCCGCCGGAAGTGATCACCGGATAGGAAAGAATCATTCCCGCCGGGCGCATCTCTTCAGGTTTAAGGCCCGTTATGCCCGCAAGGCGGCCGCTGTTCCAGAATACGCCAAGCGAAGCCGCCAGATGGCCGCCGGCGGAAAATCCCATAACGTATACCTGATCGTCGCTGATCAGCCACTTTTCACTGTTCTTTTTCAGAATACTCACCGCGGCGGCAAGCTGGACCAGCTGCGCCGGATATCTGACAGGCGCTACACTGTACCTGAGCACCGCTGTATGATAACCCATCGCCATAAATCTGACAGCCACAGCCTCCGCTTCTCTGTCAGAAGTCATACGGTAGGCGCCGCCCGGACAGATAAGTATGACGGGGCGTTTTCTCCCCGGCCAGAGTTCCTCTGACTCTTCCCAGAAATATGTCGTCATATACGCTTTATCACAGGTATCCGATTTTGTTCGGATCGCTATTGTTTCATGTATCATTTCTCCGTCCTCTTTTTTCGTTTTATTCATTATATCAGGTATCCCGCCGCTGTACAATGACAGGAATATGAGACATGACAGGAATATGAGGTTGCGGCCGAAAGATTTTTGCACTTCTTCCAAATTCATGGTATACTGTTCAGAGCAAAATAATTACCAGGAGTTAAAACAATGGCATTCGACGGAATTACCATCGCCGCCATGGTCAGGGAACTGCACCAGAACCTTGACGGTGGTCGGTTCAATAAGATTGCTCAGCCGGAACCGGACGCGCTTGTTATCACGGCAAAAGGGGCGAACGGCCAGCAGCGCCTGCTGCTTTCTGCCAGCGCATCCCTTCCGCTGATATATTTTATAGAAAAAAATAAAACCAGTCCCCTCACCGCTCCGAATTTCTGCATGCTGCTGCGCAAGCACATCGGAAGCGCCAGGATCAGCGGGATCCGCCAGCCGGGTCTGGAACGGGTCATCGAGTTCGAACTTGAACATTTAAACGAGATGGGCGACCCCTGTAAAAAAATCCTGATTCTGGAACTGATGGGGAAACACAGCAACATCATTTTCTGTGATGAGAACAGAATGATCCTGGACAGTATCAAGCATGTTTCCTCACATATGAGTTCTGTGCGCGAAGTCCTTCCGGGAAGAGAGTATTTTCTTCCGCAGACTCAGGAAAAAGCAGATCCTCTTACCTTGACGGAAGAAGAATTCACAGAGAAAGTCTGCCGGAAACCCTGCAATATTTCCAAAGCGATTTATACTTCCCTTACCGGGTTAAGCCCGCTGATCGCAGAAGAAATCTGTTACCGCGCTTCTATCGACGGAAACGACGCGGCTCAGTCTCTGAATGAAACCGCCTGCGTCCATCTTTACCATACTTTCCGGCGCCTGATGGATCAGGTAGAGGAAGGGGATTTTACGCCGAATATCATTTACCGCGGCCAGGAGCCTGTGGAATATTCCGTACTCCCGCTTACACAGTATGGAAGCGAATACCATTCTGTAGAATTTCCCACTGTGTCCGCAATGCTGGATAGCTACTATTCCTCCAGGGATACTCTCAACAGGATCCGGCAGAAATCCTCCGATCTCCGACGGATCGTACAGACAGCCCTGGAACGCAATCGCAAAAAATATATTCTTCAACAGAAGCAGCTTAATGACACCGCCAAAAAGGACAAATACAAAATATACGGGGAGCTGATCAACACCTACGGATACGGGCTGGAAGAAGGGGCCAAATCTTTTCAGGCTCTGAATTACTATACAGACGAGGAAATCACCGTTCCCCTGAATCCCACGCTCACCCCTTCTGAAAACGCGAAAAAATATTTTGACCGTTACGGAAAACTGAAGCGTACAGAAGAGGCGCTTACAGAACAGCTCGCAGATACGGAATCCGAAATCGAGCATCTGGAATCCATCTCCAACGCCCTGGACATCGCCAGGGCCGAAAGCGATCTCAGCCAGATCAAAGAAGAACTGACAGAATACGGTTTCATCAAAAAGCATTCCTTCTCAAAAAAGGGACAGAAAATGCAGGCAAAATCCAAACCGCTGCACTATATTTCCAGCGACGGTTTTGATATTTTTGTAGGAAAAAACAATTATCAGAACGATGAGCTGACATTTAAGACGGCGACCGGAAACGACTGGTGGTTCCACGCAAAAAAAATGGCCGGATCCCACGTCATTGTGAAAACTCCGGACGGCGAGCTTCCGGACCGTACTTTTGAGGAGGCGGGGCGGCTCGCGGCTTATTATTCCAAAGGACGTACCGCACCCAAAGTAGAAATCGACTATATTCAGAAAAAACATGTAAAAAAACCCGGCGGAGCCAAACCGGGATTCGTTGTATATTACACCAACTACTCTCTGATGGCCGCGCCGGATATCTCCGGGATCAAAGAAGCGCAGTAATTCACCCCGCAGCCCTTTTCGGGCTGTGGGTATTTTTTTGTTTTCCCTGCGATAATTCAAAAGGTTACTCCATAGCCTTCTGTACTTCGGCCTCACAGGAACGCATTGCCTCCAGAGTTTTCTCAAAGAGTTCATTCAGATCCCATCCGAGCATATCCGCTCCTCTCTGGATGATCTCTCTGGAACATCCTGCGGCAAAGCGTTTGTCTTTAAATTTCTTTTTGATACTCTTCACTTCCATGTCCATGACGCTTCTGGAGGGACGCATAAGCGCGGCTGCCCAGATCAGACCGGTAAGTTCGTCTGCTGCAAACAGGATCTTCTCCATCTGATTCGCAGGTTCCACATCCGAACATACCCCGTATCCATGGCTGCACACAGCATGGACCAGTTCGTCGGACGCGCCGATCTCCGCCAGCAGCTCCGGCGCTTTCTTACAGTGCTCTTCCGGCCATTTCTCAAAATCAACATCATGAAGAAGGCCTGCAAGTCCCCAGAAATCCTCATCTTCCTGATTATCCCGGGCGAACCATCTCATAACCCCTTCCACAGTCAGAGCGTGCTGGATATGGAAAGGTTCCTGGTTATATTTTTTTACCAGTTCCAAAGCCTCTTCTCTTGTTACATTTGCATTCATAATAAATTCCTCCTGGTTTGATAAATCACTTTTTTGCATCAGCGCCGGTAAACAGACGGCGTAACTCCGTATACTTTACGGAAAGCGCCGATAAAAGCGCTGGCTGAAGGAAACTGCATCTTTAGAGCGATCTCCGTAACAGAATCTTCCGTGCTCTTCAGAAGAGCCGCGGCGGCGTTCAGCCGGTACTGTAGAAGATACTGATAGGGCGTGCTTCCCGTATATTTCCGAAAACAGCGCAGACACTCTGTTTTACTCACATTCGCCGCCCCGGCAATATCCTCCAGAGAGATTTTTTCCCTGTAATTTTCATGGATAAAGGTTAAAAGACTCCGGATCCTGCGGTAATCTTTTCGCGGAACAGCGGGAAGAACCGTCTCCTTCATCAGAAGCTTCGCCGTTTCCATCCAGAGTCCTGTAATACAGAGAGAAATCTCATACTCCCGGAATCCGTCCCTGTCGTCGGCAAAATAAAGAGCGTCAAGGCGCCTGAGATGCTCCAGCGCTTTCTGGTCTTCATTTCTCTCCGTAGTAAAAATCCTGGACGATATCGCAGGGTTAAACAGAATCCTCTCCACATGCTTCTCCTGCATCACGCTTCCCTCAAAAAAGCCCAGCATTTCAGGCGGGATCAGAAAGCTGTGATAACGGCAGTCTTCCTTCTCTGTTATGTAATGCGTCGCGTTCGCATTGATAAACATACAGTCCCCTGCAGGCAGGTCGTATTCTCTGTCCCATATACGAAAATGCACGATCCCGCTGAGAATATAGACAAACTGTATCTCGCTGTGCCAGTGAAGGACCCGGAATCCTTCGTTATAAGGAGCGCACCGCTCCCGTTCCACATCCAGGACAAGAAGGGGAAATTTCGTACTGTGATAGGGATTATGGGAATATACCGGACGATCCTTTCTTTCCCGGTCATACTCTCTGTTTTGATTTCCGGTTCTGTTTTTTATCATGTCTTTCATCTGGCATTCCTTTTCATACAGTATTCCGCACCGCTTACATCTCCGGCATCGACCCCTGTCATTTCATGAGTGGGCAATCCGCCTGTTTTTGTTAATATGGTGATTTTCATATATATTCTACCATCTTATCCGGTATTTTTCCATATAAAATCATGATAATATGATATCTGCAAGGAACAAAAAACAACCTTTATCCAACACGCATAAGGAGGGTTCCCATATGAACATCGACAATAACGAGACAGAAAAAAGAGCAATGGCGGAATTTCACAAAGGAAACCGGAAAGAAGGGCTCAGGATCCAGGAGGAATTCGCCTCAGCCTTCCGCACAGAATACGCGCAGAAAGACCACTGTCCCTGCCGGAAAGCCTGCCGTTATCACGGCAACTGCAAAGAATGTGTGGCGATCCACCGGGCTCATCAGGAACATGTTCCCAACTGCATGCGTCCCATGATCAATAAAAAAATCAAGCTTCTGTCCGAGCTCACAGAACACACATACGCAGCGACTATCAGCGGGTTTCCAGGTCCAGAAGAACTGTCGGAAAATACGGTTTCAAAATCTTCAGAAGTTCCTCCCGCTTCTGCACCGCGAGTTTAAGCTGGCTTTCCGGAAGCTGAAGCCTGGCTGCGTCATGGAATACCCTGATTCTGAAGTCAGAAAATCCCATGGCTGTGAGAGCGTCTTCTCCCTTCTCTATCTTTGTGAGGATTTCCTCCGTCAGGGGATTCCCTGCCGGTACTCTGGTAGCGAGGCAGGCATAGGAAGGCTTCTCCCAGGTAAACAGTCCGGCCTCTCTGGAAAGACGGCGGATCTCGCCTTTCGTAAGTCCGCATTCCCGCAGCGGGGAAAGCACTTCCAGTTCCCGTATGGCTTTCATCCCCGGACGGTCCAAGGCCTCGTCCGAAGCGTTGGTTCCATCCAGCAGCACGTTATATCCGTCTTCCACGGCCTGTTTTTTCAGCGCATGAAAAAGGGCTGATTTGCAGTAGTAACATCTGTCTGCAGGATTTTCCGCCACACGGTCTTCCGCCAGGATATCGTGACGGATGACTGTAAGCTCCACATCCAGTTCTTTTGCAAGCCTTATCGCGTCCTGAAGTTCAAACTCCGGCTGAAAGGCCGTCTTGATAAAATATGGCCGGATATCCGCGCCGTAATTTTTTCCCGCATAAAGCAGATAAGCAGAGTCAACCCCGCCGGAAAATCCCAGGGCAGCACGGAGATACTTTTCAAAAAATTCTTTTAGTTCCATAAATCCTCCGGTTGTAAAAACAGCCCTGCCCGAAAAATCAGTTTCTCATACTGATCTTCCCGGCCGGGCTGTAATATTTCAGCATACGCTGGTCAGGATCCGTGCCGGAACACCGGACAGATA
>DWXL01000184.1 GCA_019119235.1 Candidatus Blautia excrementigallinarum
GCGCGGACCGGAAATATGAAGTTAAACAGCCAGTACGGGAATCGAACCCGTGTTTCCGCCGTGAGAGGGCGGCGTCTTAACCCCTTGACCAACTGGCCTTGTGTCAACCGACTTGCTTAGTATACATCAGCCTCAAACAAAATGCAAGCCTTTTTTTCAAATTTTTTATATTTTTTTATTTTCTTCATATTATCCGCAAAAACTACCGCCGGAACAGGCATTCTGCTGAACAGGGGATCCTCCGATGAGATCCCCTGGCCAGTATATGAATCAGATCTGTTACTCTTCCACTTCCGGATCTTCGGCCGGTTCCGCGGGAATAAACACTCTGGTGTGGTCTTTCTGTTCTTTTTTCGCCGCGGCCGCCATCTCCTGTGCCTCCCGGCAGAACTCCATCTGGGAATTCAGAAGGACTTTGCCTCTTCTGTCCTGTTTCTCATAGGTTCCGTCCGGCTGAAGGATATGAGCTTTCAGGGTGTCTCTGAATTCCAGATCCAGCACGTGCATTACCTGTTTCTTAATCTTCTCATCCTCCACGGGAAATACGATCTCCACACGGCGGTCCAGGTTGCGGGGCATCCAGTCCGCGCTTCCCATATAGACTTCTTCCATACCGCCGTTAAAGAAGTAAAAGATCCTGCTGTGCTCAAGAAAATCTCCTACGATAGATCTTACATGGATATTCTCGCTTACGCCGGGAATCCCGACCTTCAGGCAGCAGATCCCCCTCACCACCAGATCGATCTTCACGCCGCAGGAAGATGCGTAATAAAGGGCCGACATGATCACCGGATCACAGAGAGAATTCATCTTACCCATAATGTGGGCCGGAATACCCTTCTTCGCGTTCTCCGCCTCACGTCCGATCATCTCCAGGAAACGGTTCTTCATCCAGATAGGCGCCACGATCAGGCGGTTCCATTTCTTGGGCTCGGAATATCCGGAAAGCATGTTGAATACGGCGGTAGCGTCCTCGCCGTAACGCTCGTCGCAGGTAAAGATGCCGCAGTCCGTATAAAGCTTGGCTGTGGAATCGTTATAGTTTCCTGTTGCAAGATGCACATAACGGCGGATGCCTGTCTCTTCTCTTCTCACCACAAGGGTAATCTTACTGTGAGTTTTAAGTCCCACAAGTCCGTAGATAACGTGGCAGCCTGCCTTTTCAAGCATCTTCGCCCATACAATGTTATTCTCCTCGTCAAAACGCGCCTTCAGCTCAACCAGGACAGAAACCTGTTTTCCATTCTCCGCCGCCTGGGCAAGGGCCGCTATGATCGGAGAGTTGCCGCTGACACGGTACAGTGTCTGTTTGATGGCAAGGACTCCGGGGTCTTTCGCCGCCTGGCGGACGAAATTCACCACCGGGTCAAAACTCATATAAGGATGATGCAGGAAAACATCGCCTTCCCGGATCACCTGGAAGATATCTTTGTCGGTCTGGAAACGGGGCACCGGGGCGGGCGTATATTTTTTCGCCTTGTACTGGTCGAACCCGTCCAGTCCGTACACCTTCATGAGCATGGTCAGATCCAGCGGACCCTGGATGCTGAAGATATCCTCGTTCTTGATAGCGAATTCTGTCTTGAGGATCTTCAGAAGACGTTTGTCCATCTTCTCTTCCGCTTCCAGACGGATCACCTCGCCCCACTGACGCTTTTTCAGCTGCTTCTGGATCTCCACCAGAAGGTCTTCCGCCTCGTCCTCGTCAATGGTGAGGTCCGCGTTTCTCATAATACGGTAAGGATGGGCACAGACCACGTCGTTGCTGAGGAAAAGTTTGCCGATATTCCTCTCGATGATCTCCTCCAGAAGGATCACCGCTCTGGCGCCGTCTTTCTCCGCCGGGATCTCGATCACTCTCGGCAGCACGGAGGGAACCTGCACGGTGGCAAACTCCAGGACCTCTTTGCCTTTTTTCCTGTCTTTCTTGGAGATAAGGGCGCCGATGTTCAGCGTCTTGTTCCGGATAAGCGGGAACGGTCTGGAGGAATCCATGGCCATAGGCGTAAGAACAGGATAGACATTATCCTCAAAATACCGGTCCACAAATTCTTTCTGTTTATCGGAAAGCTCCTCATGCTCGGAAATCATATGGAGGCCGGATTTCTCAAGTGCGGGCAGGAGAGAACGGTTATAGGTGCTGTACTGCTGCCTTACCAGTTCATGAGTCTGGGCGCTGATCTCCCGCAGCTGGTCTTTCGAGGTCAGCCCGGCGATATCCGGTTTCTCATAGCCGGCGTGTACCTGGTCTTTCAGCGACGCCACGCGCACCATGAAAAACTCGTCCAGATTAGAAGCGGTAATGCTTAAGAATTTCAGTCTTTCAAAAAGGGGCAGGGATTTGTCTCTTGCTTCACTGAGCACTCTCTCATTAAACTTCAGCCAGCTCAGCTCCCTGTTTACAAAATATTCCGGTTTTTCAAACTTTTTCGTATCCATATTATCCTCCCTGTTCTACCGTTTCTTTCTTCTCAGCACAAGATGAATGCCGAAAACTTCTTCAAAGAAATCCACCTTCTCTTTCAGAAGGCCCAGCTCCAGAGAAATATCTCTGTTGGAATCAATGATCAGATGCAGTTCTCTGTCTTTCAGCATCGCCCGCAGTCCCTGAACTTTCTGGTAATGACTGCGGTCCATGGCGTTGGCGAGACGGAGGATCGCCGTCAGCTTGGCGACAAGCAGATAACGCTCTTTGTCGAGACCGGATCCGTCGTCAAAGTTCTCATAATATACAAAATCAGTGGTATTGTAGCGGACCGCGCTTGCGATCACCTGACGCTCCTCCGTGGAAAGGCCGATGATCTCCGTAGCCATAATGATCCGGTAGGAACATTCCGCCACGTCCGCCATACTGATATATTTGCCGCAGTCATGAAGCTGCACGGCAATCTGGAGAAGAAGCCGTTCTCTGGCTCCCATGCCGTGAACCTTCTTCATACTGTCAAAAATGGTAAGGGCAAGCTTCGTTGTTCCCTGAATATGATTCTTGCCGCTGGAGTAACGTTTGCCGATGTTTCTGGAAGCTACCAGGATATCATTCTCAAAGTTATGGGCGCTCTTAATGAATTTCTTTTTCTCGCCGAAGTCATAGGCGATACCGTCGAGAAGGGATACTCCCGGCACCCAGACGGCTTCCGCCTGGAAGATCTCCAGGAAGCTCCTGCAGATAACCATGGTGGGAACCACCAGAGAGGCAAACTCCGGATCGATGTCCATCTCTGATGCAAGAGTCTGCTCTGTCTTATAGACAATATTCTCATAGAGGTTCGTAAACTCCTCCATGGTGATGATATGCTCGTTCCTCTCCCCGCGGAAAATCGTATCGGAAAGGAAGTCGCCCATCAGGATCACGTTCCGGATCTCCCGGTCTTTCAGATACAGCCGCTGGAAAGCCATCAGGTCATTGCGGATAAATTCCTCGATAAGCTGGTCGTAATGGGTATTGGTCTTCTCAAGTTCTCTTAGACGCTCGCGGATACGCATACTTCCCATTTTGAGACTCTGCGTGGAAACAAGGGCGTCTTTGTCAAAAAGCGAAACCTGAAGGCTGCCGCCTCCGATATCCAGAATAGCCGTTCCTTTCTGGATCATCTTCTTGAATCCCGCTTCTTTGGCGGCAATGGACTTATATCCCAGGAAATGCTGTTCCGCATTGCTTAAGATCTCCACCCTGATCCCGGTTCTCTGGAAAATTTGTTCCTGGATAATCACGGGATTCACCATCTCACGGAAAACACTGGTAGCGCAGGCTCTGTAGTCCTCCACGCCGAATTCATCCATGATCCTGCGGAAATCCTTCAGGATCATGCAGATCGCGTCCACCATCTCCGGATCCAGACGTCTGGCGGAATACACGCCTCTGCCAAGCTCCAGACGGTATCTCACATCATTCAGCTCCCGGAACCCGATCTTCCTGGAAAATTCGAAGATCTTCATACTGATTTCATAGGAGCCGATGTCGATCGCGGCAAAAACTGTTACTGCCATAAGTTGTTCTCCTTCCTTGTATATTCAGTCTTTATCTTTTATCCTTCTTTTTTACATCCGAGCAGATGATCGATAAACTGCTGGGCCGTCCGTCCTGTCAGACCGCCGTGGGACAGTTCCCACTGTCCGGCCTCCAGAAGCAGTTCTTTCTCCGGCATATCGATTCCGCTGCGCTTCGCCAGCACCAGCACGATATTCTGGAACTCTTTTCTGGAAGGCGCGCCGAAATAGATCCTTACACCGAAACGGTATACCAGGGACAGCTTCTCCTGTACCGTGTCGGAGGAGTGAAGATCGTCGCTGTCCATCAGTTCCAGTTTGTCTCCGGCCCGTTCGCGGATCAGATGCCTGCGGTTGCTGGTGGCGTAGATAAGGATATTGTCCGGTTTCCTCTCCAGTCCGCCCTCGATCACTGCCTTCAGATACTTGTATTCGATCTCAAATTCCTCAAAAGAGAGGTCGTCCATATATATGATGAATTTATAATTCCTGTCCTTGATCTGCGCTATCACTTCATTCAGATCTTTGAACTGATGCTTGTACACCTCGATGATGCGCAGTCCCTCTTCATAGTAGCGGTTCAGGATCCCTTTGATACTGGAAGATTTCCCCGTGCCCGCATCGCCGAAAAGGAGACAGTTGTTCGCTTTCCTGCCCCGGACGAAAGCCTCCGTATTCTCGATCAGCTTCTGTTTCGGGATCTCATACCCCACCAGATCTTCAAGCCGCACATGGGCGATCCTTGTCACAGGCACAATCACCGCGTGGCCGTCCCTGTCGTGTTCGATGCGGAACGCCTTATGAAGACCCAGCTTGCCTACGCCGAAATCCTTATAGAACTGCACCATGTCCGCCATAAACTCTTCCGCGGTCTCCGCCTGCGCCAGAGTAACGCTCATCTGGCAGATACGGTCGCGGACACGTTTATTGAACATCCTGCCGCTGTCCTCCGGCGCATCATAGCCGCACAGCACATGGCAGCAGGAAGTGTTGAACACACTATCAAAAACAGAAAGGTCAAAATCGTAAAGTTCTTTAAAAATCTCAAAATCATGAAGAGCCAGTTCGTTGATACTGCCCTTCACCGCTCCCCGGATCTCACACGCCGTGCTGAAGGCGTTTTCATGGCTTACCAGAAGAAGCGTCAGATAAGTATGCCAGAGATTCCCGGAAAAACCGTAGGAGCCGGCAGTCTCCACCAGTCCGTTGACGCAGGAGAAAAACAGATTCTTCTTCTCCCGGATATCCGGGTCTTTCTCTTTCAGCGCGTCCATAAGCAGCGTCATATGTTCCAGTATCTCTCCCCGGGCAAAATCCCGGTAGAGCACGCATTCCTGTATTCCTGACATTTCAGTCTTCCTCCTGTCGTCCGTAATTGCCGAGCACACGCATACTGTCGGCCTCCGCCTCCAGTCCCCGAAGCGCGTTCTTTACCGCCGGTTCCTCAAGATTTCCCAGAAAATCCACAAAGAACCGATACTGCCAGGTCTTTCCCGGAATGGGCCTGGATTCGATCTTGGTCATATTCAGGCCGTTGTAGATCATATGGGAAAGCATATTGTAAAGGGTGCCGCTCTCATGGGGCAGCTCGAAACAGACGCTTACCTTCTCGGCATTTTTCTCATAAACAGGTCTGGAACTGACAATAATAAACCGTGTGACATTCTGCCCGTTGTGGCAAAGATTCTCGCCAAGAACGGCAAGTCCGTAGAATTCTCCCGCTTCCCTGCTGGCGATAGCTGCACGGGAGGGATCCCCCTCCTCCTTCACCATCTTCGCAGAAGCCGCAGTATTGGCGGCCTTCACAGTCTCCCATCCGGGATTGGCTTCCAGATATTTTCTGCACTGGGCGAGGGCCTGGGGATGAGAATACACTGTCCTGATCTCCGCGACAGAGGAACCGGGAATACCCAGAAGGACGTGATCGGCCTTCACCACCTGTTCGCCTACAATATAAAGCTGGTACTCAGTAAGAAGATCATAGATATCAGTGACAATTCCCTGAGTGGAATTTTCGATGGGAAGGACCGCATAATCCGCCCTCCCTGCAGAGACTTCCTCCATGGCGTCGCGGAAAGTCTTTACATGATAGTTTCTGATTTCGTCTGGAAAATATGCACGCATGGCCGCGTAACTGTAGGCTCCCTCCACTCCCTGAAAAACAACCGTCACATCGTTCAGCGGAAGGCTGTCCGTCATATGGTAGTCCCTGGGTTCGTCAACGCCTTCTTCTGTAAGAAGCTGGTACTGGCGTTTCCTGCTGATCGCCATCACCTGCTGGAACAGCTCCTGCACCCCGCGAGCGTTGAACTCGCTGTGGGCCTGGGCTCTCAGAACCTTAAGCTTGTCGCGTTCCCTTACCGGGTCCAGCACCTGTTTCCCCGTATGTATCTTATATTCAGCAACATCCTCGCTGACTTTCATCCGTCTTTCAAACAGCCTGACGATCTCGCTGTCAATCCGGTCGATCTCATTTCTGCATTCCTGCAAATCCGTCATTTTCCGTCTTCCTCCAATGCAATGCTCTTCAGTTAAATATAGCATCTGCGTATGGTTTTTTCAAGGGCAGGCAATACTATATGAGAGTTAAATTTATGTAAAATGTGACGGAGGACGACCTATGAAACACAACTTTCTGCTGTGCGGATCTCTGGGCTGGTGTCTGGAGATTTTCTGGACGGGTTTTCATTCTCTGCTGGCCGGACAGCCTACCATGATGGGAAAAACCTCCCTTCTTATGTTTCCCATCTACGGCTGCGCCGCAGTGATCGCGCCTGTCTACCGCAGGATATCTTTTTTCCCCGCCGCGCTCCGGGGATGCCTCTATGCCGCCGGAATCTTTCTGGCGGAATTTTCCACAGGAACCCTGCTGAAACATTTCGGGATCTGTCCCTGGGACTACAGCGGCACCCCCTATCATGTGCATGGAGTAATACGTCTGGATTACGCCCCTGTATGGTTCGCCACCGGACTGATTTTTGAAAAAATACTTTCGAAATCTTCTTGAAAAATAAGGCGGTCTAGTATATGATGATGTGAAAGAGAATCCGCCGGATACGGCTGAAAGATTTTCTATTCCAATAAGGGAGGTACTACATGAGACACTTAATGAGCCCGCTGGACTTTTCCGTGGAGGAACTGGACAAGCTCCTGGATCTGGCCGGCGATATCGAAAGAAACCCTGATAAATACGCGCATGTCTGCGAAGGAAAGCGGCTTGCCACCCTTTTTTATGAACCAAGCACACGTACACGTTTAAGTTTTGAGGCAGCCATGATGAACCTGGGCGGCAAAGTCCTCGGCTTTTCCACCGCCGATTCCAGTTCCGCTGCCAAAGGCGAAAGCGTTGCCGATACCATCCGCGTTACCTCATGCTACGCAGATATCTGCGCTATGCGGCATCCCAAGGAGGGCGCGCCTCTTGTGGCTTCCATGTCTTCTACTATTCCAGTCATCAATGCGGGCGACGGCGGTCACCAGCATCCCACACAGACTCTCACCGACCTTCTTACGATCCGTTCCCTGAAGGGACGCCTTGACAATCTCACCATCGGTCTGTGCGGCGACCTTAAATTCGGACGTACCGTACACTCTCTCATCGAGGCCCTGGTACGTTATGACAACGTGAAATTCATTCTGATCTCACCGGAGGAACTCCGGGTTCCCAGCTATATCCGTGAGGACGTCCTGGAGCGTAACCATGTGGCATACCAGGAAGAAGAGAGACTGGAGGACGCCATCCCGGATCTCGATATCCTGTACATGACCCGTGTTCAGAAGGAACGTTTCTTCAACGAAGAGGACTATGTCCGCATGAAGGATTTCTACATACTGGACAAACAGAAGATGGAACTTGCCAAAGAAGATATGTATATCCTTCATCCTCTCCCCAGAGTCAACGAGATCTCCGTTGAGGTGGATTCTGATCCAAGAGCGGCATATTTCAGACAGGCGCAGTACGGCGTATATGTCCGCATGGCGCTGATTCTCACATTACTGGAGGTGGAAGTATAATGTTAAACGTCGGAGCTCTTCGCGAGGGATATGTCCTCGACCATATCAAAGCCGGCAAGGCAATGACCATTTATCACGATCTGAAGCTGGACAAGCTGGACTGTACCGTGGCCATCATCAAGAACGCCCGCAGCAATAAGATGGGCGTCAAGGATATCATCAAGGTAGAATGCCCCATCGAGGATCTCGACCTTGATATCCTGGGATTCATCGACCACAATATCACCGTCAATATCATCAAGGACGAGCAGATCGTAGCCAAGAAACAGCTTAAGCTTCCCAAGCAGATCACCAACGTGATCAAATGCAAAAATCCCCGCTGCATCACTTCTATCGAGCAGGGACTGGATCATGTATTTATTCTCGCCGATGAGGAAAAAGAGATCTACAGATGTAAATACTGTGAAGAGAAATACAGAGGAAAAAGAAACAAATGAGAAAAACCCCGTCCGTAGAGACGGGGTTTTTCGATACTGATTGTCCAAAAGGACAAGCAGGTTCCAGTCTTACCCCGTCCGTAGAGACGGGGTTTTTCTTATATGCCGCAATCAGAACGATAAGCCGGGTTATGTCGTTGGGTGATCATCTATCTAGGCCGCCCGTTGCCGGACGGCTCCAGCGACCCACCTGAAAGCACGACGGGCAGCCGTATCGCTTTCTTTTCGGTCTTGCTTCGAATGGAGTTTACATGTGCCCGTTCTGTTACCACAACGGCGGTAGTCTCTTACACTGCCTTTCCACCCTTACCTTCCCGCAGGAAGGCGGTTTATTTCTGTTGCACTGGTCTGGGAGTCGCCTCCACCGGACGTTATCCGGCATCCTGCCCTGTGAAGCCCGGACTTTCCTCGTCTGCACCCTTTCGTCTGTACAGCCGCGATCACCTGTCCTGGTTGCGCAAATGTTATTCTAGCATGGTTTCCCCGCCAAGTAAAGCTGTTTTTCAGACATCGAAGCAGCTTCCCCCCACAAACTCCCTGAGTATGGAATTGTGGGGCACTTCCTCGCTGGGGACGGCCACAAAATAATCAAAGAACTTCAAAAGACGTTTGGCCTCCACATATTCCGGCTCGTCTTTGCCGATACCGAAAAGAAGAGGTTCCGCATAGAGCTTGAGGCAGGCAAGCTCATAGACAAGAGCGGAGTTGAACATCACGTCCGCCTGCTCCTGGAAAGGAAAGATATTCTCCTCCTCGCCTCTCCTTACAGACGGCCACCGGGCGATGGTCTCCTTCGCGGAAGTCCCCCTTGTCCTTGCGTCCCGTACGATCCGGCGGATCAGTCTTCCGTCCGTGGTAGGGATCCTGTTGTGCTCGTCGATAGACAGCTGTGTCAGCGCGCTGATATAGATCTTGAATTTATTTTCCACAGGAAGGGCGTAGCTCAGGCGGTCGTTCAGACCGTGGATTCCCTCGATCACCAGGACGTCGTCTTTTCCCAGTCTGAGGAAATCCCCTCTGTATTCTCTATTTCCCGTCTTGAAATTAAAGACGGGAAGCTCCACCTCTTCCCCTCCCAGGAGAGCCAGCATATCCCGGTTAAACTTCTCCACATCCAGAGCTTCCAGGCATTCGTAATTCTTTTCCCCAAACTCATCCAAAGGCGTCTGGTCCCTGTTCACGAAATAATTGTCCACCGCGATGGGGTGCGGCCTCATCCCGTGGGCCATAAGCTGGATGGACAGCCTGTGGGAAAACGTCGTCTTCCCCGAGGAGGACGGTCCGGCGATCATGATAAATTTAATGCCGCCCCGCTCTTTTATCTGCTCCGCGATCCCCGATATCTTCGCCTCGTGAAGAGCCTCCTGCACCAAAAGGATGCTCCGGATCCCCTCTTTCGTGATCCGGTCGTTAAGGTCGCCCACACAGGAAATGTCCAGCTTGTCGCTCCACTCTCTGGATTCCTTCTGCACCCGGAAGATTTTATCCTGCGGGACGAAAGGCGGGATCACCTGCGGATTCTCCGCTTCCGGCAGCATGAGCACGAATCCGTCGTCATAGAGCACAAGGTCGAAGTAGCGGATATATCCGGAATGATTCGCCATAAAACCGTAAAAATAATCTTCAAACCCCCCGATACTGTAAAGGTTCACTCTGGAAACTCTCCTGTAACGGAAAAGTTTCTCCTTATCGTACATCCTGTGCTTATGGAAGAGGGAAATCGCCTCGTCCGTTCCCACCGAGCGCTTGACGATAGGCAGCTTCTCCTCCACGATCTCCTTCATCCGCGCCTTCACACGGTCAAGGAAATCCTGATCCACACTTATCCGGCCCTCGATGGTAAAATAGTACCCTGATCCCACGGAATAATGGATCACCACTTTGTCCAGATCCTCCTGCCCCGCCACATCGTAAATGGCCTTGAGAAGGATCAGGCAGGCGCTGCGCTTATAGGTCTTGTGGCCGATACTGTCCGCCGTAGTCACAAATCCGATGGTACAGTCTTTTTTCAGCTTCTTGTGAAGTTCCCGTAGCTTCCCGTTTGCCGTGACCAGGATAATGGGAGCTTCCCCCTCTTTCTGATACTTCTCCACGATCTCACTGTAGCTTATACCCAGAGGATACTCTTCTGTCACTCCGCCAATGGTAACCTTTGCCGTAGTCTTCTCCATATAGTCTTAATACCTCCTGCCAGAATCATGTCTTGCGCAAACCGGAACACGGAATGACCGTCATTCCCCGCATATCAGAGTATATGGCCTGCACACCCGGGCGCATGACACCTTCAGTTCTGGGAACCGGACTTCCAGAACCTTTTTCATGGCGTCCATGAAAATATATTCCGTACCGTAATGTCCCGCGTCGATCACGGCCAGCCCCTGGGCCGCCATATCAAGCCCGGTATGGTGGTCGATATCGCCTGTGACATACACCTGCGCTCCTGATCTCAGCACATCGTCCAGGAGACTTTTGCCGCTTCCGGTGCACACAGCCGCCTTCTGAACCACCGTTTCAGGATCCCCGTAAAACCTCACATCGGAAAGTCCGAAAGCTTTCCGCACAAATTCCCCGCACTCACGGAGAGTCATAGGCTTTGGAAGCATTCCCACGCGGCCCAGGCCTTCCCGGCCTTCTTCTGTATCCGCTGTCACAGACAGAACTTCACGGTCTGTAAGTTCAAGATAATCTGCGCTTAATTCCGCCATACCCAGGATATCGTAATTGGTATGCATGGCGTAATACTGGATGCCGCCCCGGATCAGAGTCAGAACCCTGCGGCCGG
The DNA here is from genome assembly GCA_019119235.1 of Candidatus Blautia excrementigallinarum. Lineage (GTDB taxonomy): Bacteria > Bacillota > Clostridia > Lachnospirales > Lachnospiraceae > Blautia_A > Blautia_A excrementigallinarum. The sequence goes on from DWXL01000184.1 coordinate 11,221, forward strand.
TAAAGTCATGATTGTTAATCTTCTTCATTCCGTGAAAGATCATGGGATGATGGGTGATGATCATATCCGCCCCGGCCTCCCTGGCTTCCTCAAGAGTCTGTTCCGTAAGGTCCAGAGCAAGAAAAACATGTTTCGTCTCCGCTTCGTCGTCTCCCACGAGAAGGCCCACATTATCCCAGTCTTCTGCCATCTGCGCCGGATATTTCTTCTCCAGCCAGGCTGTCAGTTCTTTTACTTTCATATTTTTTCAGTGCAGCAAGAATCTGCCGCCTTTCCTCCTCCACTTCTTTTCTGCGTCCAAAAGCCGATTCTCCCATTTGTTCGGCTTTACGCATATTTTCAAGGATACTCTCCCGGATACGCAGTTCTCTTTCCAGATATTTTTTCAGCAAAGGATGCCGTCTTCCTAGAAGATATCTGCCAAATAACAGTTCTTCTTCTGTCCAGGGCTGCATGTCCTTATCAGTTCCAACAATATCTTCCGGAACCGCCTTCATTATAAAATAAAGTTTTCCGTCTTCCAGGACCATTTCTTCTTCAGAAATACAGAACCCGTTATTCAGAAGGAAACGGCGTACATGCGGGATGTCCGATTGCGGCTGCAGGATCAGTTCCCGGAATCCGCCCAGAGAATTCTTCCCCTCAGACAGAATCCTCTCCATCAGTGGTCCGCCCATCCCGGCCATCACCAGCGAATCCCCTTCACCCATACGGATCTCTTTGAGTCCGTCACTGAGCCGTGTTTCTATGTACGATTCCAGACCGCAGCGGCGGATGTGCTCCTCTGCTCTGGACAGCGGACCTTTGCCGATATCCGCGGCAATAGCGGCAGGTATTTTTTTCTTCTGTATCAGGTATACCGGCAGATATCCATGATCACACCCCACATCTACCAGCCGGTTCCCTTCGGTCACCATATCCGCAATAGCCGAAAGCCGTAAAGACAATTCCATGAGGATACCTCTTAATCCAGATAATCCTTCAGCTTGCGGCTGCGGCTGGGATGACGGAGTTTTCTCAGCGCTTTTGCCTCAATCTGACGGATTCTTTCTCTGGTTACATTAAATTCTTTCCCGACTTCTTCCAACGTCCGCGCCCGTCCGTCGTCAAGTCCGAAACGAAGGCGCAGGACTTTCTGTTCCCTCTCGGTGAGCGTTCCTAGAACCTCGATCAGCTGCTCCTTCAGAAGTGTAAATGCCGCCGCATCCGCAGGCACCGGCACATTGTCATCCTGGATAAAATCGCCCAGATGGCTGTCCTCTTCCTCGCCGATGGGAGTCTCAAGGGACACCGGTTCCTGTGAGATCTTAA
>DWXL01000185.1 GCA_019119235.1 Candidatus Blautia excrementigallinarum
TGGATAAAGAGAAGCTTCTTCAGTATAAAGAGTGGCTGGTATGCAATTATTCGGTGAGCAGTGCAAATTCTATGCTGGCTGCGTTAAATCAATTCTTAATATTTAGGGAAGCAGGCAGGCTTCGACTGAAAAGGATTAAGGTTCAGAGGCTGGATGTACTGCGTACAGAAAGAGAACTCAGCAGGACAGAATTTCAAAAGCTGGTACGGACAGCCCGTCAATGTGGGAAAGAGCAGACAGCTATGATTATGGAGACAATGTGCGCTACCGGAATCCGGGTGAGTGAACTTAAATTTTTCCGTGTGGAAAATATAAGGTCCGGGCTGATTAAAGTATGGAATAAAGGAAAATACCGTATTGTGATACTGCCGGAAGTATTAAGAAAAAAACTGCTTTTATATATAGGAAAACAAAAAATCCGTAAATATGGCCTTGATTTTATCTTTGGGGAAAATAGATCTTTCTTTATTGAAGGATGAGTTTGGAAAAATTCAGACAGATGAGATTATTATTACAGAAGAGCGTATAAACCATATTAAAATGCGTCATCCTGAAGATTACAGCCTGTTTAATATATACGGAGCTATATGCGTTAAAGATCCGGATTATATAATCAAAGATGGAAAACATGACGGAACAATTTTTATGGTAAAAAAACTTGAAGATACAAATCTTAATGTAGTTGTCAGGATAGCTCTTGAAACAGATGACAAGGGGATTATGAATTCTGTCATGACATTTTATAGAATCAGGGAACGTAATCTGATAAAGCTTATTAGAAAAAATTCAAGATTAACCGGTATAGATGCACTGCTTTACAAAAAAGAATAAAAGAGCTATAATGTGTATACAATAAAACGGAAAGGTATTTGAAGTAGAGAATGTGCTGCTACGCACCCCAGCGGTCAAAAGAAATGCGGGAGAGGGCACACCCGCCAAATACCTTCCGTTTTTGTTTTATGCAACAAAAATCTGATATTACAAACTCCGGTATGCGACCGCCTTGCGCGGCAGAGCATTCGGCTGTTAACCGAAGTGTCGTTGGTTCAAGTCCAACAGGGGGAGTTCACACAGCCCGTAAACTCAGTGTTTACGGGCTGTTTTCTATTTTAGATGCAAAAACGTTTTCGAAAAATAAAAATTTTTACATTTTTGAAACCGATTTCTTGCATATACTATTGTATGTCCGTATAATAGAAAATAAGATGAGTTTCGAAAAATAAAATTTTTTTAAGTTTTGAAAGCGGGTGGCTATATGAAGACGATAACAAGGACAAAATATCTGAACAGGATCATCCGGTTAAACGGAACGCCGGACATTAAGATCATTACCGGTATCCGCCGCTCGGGTAAATCGAAGCTGATGCAGGCATATATCGAGTATCTCAGAGAGCATTTTGAAAATATCAATATTATATTTATTGACTATATGGATCTGGCATACGAGAATCTTAAAGAATATCATGCGCTTCATGCTTATGTGGAAGGGCAGTATCAGGAGGGGAAAACAAATTATCTTTTTGTGGATGAAGTGCAGATGTGTCCGGACTTTGAACTGGCGATCAACAGCCTTTACTCCAAAGGGAAATATGATATTTATATTACCGGCTCCAATGCCTTTCTGCTGAGTGCTGATCTGGCGACCCTCTTTACGGGACGCTATATAGAGATCCATGTGTTTCCGTTCAGCTTTCAGGAATATTGTCTGTATTATGATGGAACCGGAGACAGGGAAATGCTTTTCGATGAATATTTTATAAACGGCGGGTTGGCCGGTTCCTATGTTTACAGGACAGAAAAGGACCGGATAAATTATATTAAGGAAGTTTATGAGACGATCGTCACAAGAGATCTGGTACAGAAATATTCTTTGCCGGATACGCTGGTTTTACAGAGACTGAGCGAATTCCTTATGGATAATATCAGTAATCTTACTTCTCCGAACAAGGTCAGCCAGATCCTGACAGCGAATAAGACAGTCACCAATCATGTGACGGTCGGAAGATATATTAAATATTTGTGCAATGCTTTTCTCTTCTATGACATAAAGCGCTATGATATCCGGGGAAAGAAGTATCTGGAGAGCTCTGAGAAATTCTATCTGTGTGATGCTGGCATCCGGAATGCCGTTCTGGGCAGCAGAAATATGGATTACGGCAGAGTGTATGAGAATCTGGTCTGCCTTGAACTGCTCCGCCGGGGATATGACGTGTATGTGGGGAAATTATACCAAAAAGAGATTGATTTTGTGGCGCAGAGAGGGAGCGAAAAAATATATATCCAGGTCAGTGATAATATTACGGATCAGAAAACTCTTGAGAGAGAATGCTCCCCATTACTGCAGATCCGGGATGCTTATCCCAAGAAGATCATCGCCCGGACACGGCATCCCCGATATAGCCGCGAGGGTATTGAGATTTATAATATAGCGGACTGGCTGCTTCAGGAAGAGGGAGACGAAAATCCTTCCGTTTTCTCCCATAGTCAGCTATAACAGAAGCAGCATAATTTACAAGGTGGATTTTACGATGAAAACAGACAGGAAGAAAAAGATCAGCATTATCATCTCCATTATCTTTGTAGTGGTTGCGGCGACTGCGATCTATTTCGCCATGCCGAAGAACAAGGATCTGTCGGAGAGCAGTATATTCGACAAGGCGGAGGTGGAGGCGCTGGCCGGACAGGTGATCGATTACATCAATGCCGAGGATTACGAAGGGCTCAGGGCGATGGCCGTGGATGAGATGGCGGACATCATGAACCAGGAGCGGATGGACGAGGCGAAGGCGGCCGGCCAGGCGTGGCTTGACGCCCTTGATACGGAAAATGAGGCGGCGGCGACGGAAAAATACATCGCCGAGCTGGAAGGCGATATCATGCCCATTGAAATGCTGATCGCATTCGCGGAGTCAGACGGCGGCGCGCAGGTATTCGGACCGGAGAAGACGAAGGAAGTGGCGGCCCACGCAAAAGAGATCCAGGCGGCGGGCGCGAAATACTGCGACTGCCCGGCGTGCGCGGCGGTTGAAGCGATCCTTGCAAGAAAGGATGAGATGCTGAAATGAAGATGAAAGTCCGCAATAAGGCTGCATTTACGGATGAAGTGACAGCCCTGGAAAAAGAGAATGCCCGGGTAGCCTACGAGGCGGCGCTGGAGGGGATCGTCCTTCTGGAAAATGACGGCACCCTGCCGCTTACACCGGGGAAGATCGCGCTCTACGGGGCGGGCGCCGGCATGACGATCAAAGGCGGCACCGGCTCGGGCGAAGTGCACGAGCGGCACGCGGTCACGATCCGGGAGGGAATGGAAGCGGCCGGATTTACCGTGACGACGGATCACTGGATCGAAGATTACGCCGAGGCCTACCGTGTGGGCGAGGCGGCTTATACGAGGAAGTTCCGCCAGGGACTGCTGAAACTCGATATCGCCAACATTATGGTCAGCCCCTACCAGTACCCCTTCGGACAGCCGGTCACCCTGGGCGACATCATGAGATCCGACACGGATACGTGCATCTATGCGATCGCCCGTCAGGCGGGGGAGGGAGCGGACCGGAAACTGAAGAGCTTCGAGTATTCGCTCTCTGACATTGAGAAAGAAAATATCGCGCTCTGCGCGGCAAGTTATGAGAAATTCATCGTGGCAGTCAACGTGGGTTCCGTGTTCGACCTCAGCTTCCTGGATGAGATCGAAGGCATCAATGCGGTCATATATTTTGCCCAGCAGGGAATGGAAGGCGGCCGCGCATTTGCGGACCTGATCACGGGGAAATCCGTCCCGTCCGCGAAAACGGTCGACACCTGGCCGAAAGATTACAAAGACATCCCGTTTGCCATGGATTACAGCTACCTGAACGGCGATCTGGATGAGGAATATTACCGGGAAGGGATCTATGTGGGCTACCGCTATTTCGACAGCTACGATGTGGAGCCGCGCTATCCCTTCGGATACGGCCTGTCCTAAACTACATTTTCTATTGAAAAGGAAAATGTGGAACTGGTCGGGACGAAAGTGATGGTCCGTGCAAATGTGACCAATACCGGTTCAACGTATTCCGGAAAAGAAGTGGCCCAGCTCTATGCCAGCTGTCCGCAGACCGGAATGGCCAAAGAATACCAGCGATTGGCGGCGTTTGCCAAGACCGGTGTGATCGCGCCGGGCGGGACAGAGACCATTGTCCTGAGCTTTGATATGAAAGATCTGGCGTCCTACCGGGAAGCGGATGCGGCCTGGGTGCTGGAAGCCGGGGATTATATCCTGAGGCTGGGCGCTTCGTCCAGAGATACGGAAGCAGTGGCGGCCCTCGTCCTGGACGGAGAGGCGGTCGTGGAGCAGTGCACGAACGTGAGCCGGACGGTGCTGGAAGTCCGGGAAATGGATCCGCCCGCGCTCAAAGATACGAATGAGGAGAAAGACGCGGCGGAGGCCCAGGATGCAGACCTTCTGCGCATCCCGGTGCCGGCGCCTGCATTTGAGACGGAAGTCTGCGAATACGGGGATCCGGAGATCTACGAGTCGCCCGTGTCAGACGCGGTGCTTGATGTACTTTCAACAGAAGAGCTGTGCGAGGTTGTCGCCGGCACAGGGATGGTCGGAAACGGCCCGCGTTTCTTCGATGCGATGGGATCGGCCGGTTACACAACGGGCGCCTTTATCGAAAAGGGACTGCCCAATGTCTGTCTGGCGGACGGCCCGGCCGGGCTGCGCCTGCAGAAAGTATCCACCGTTACAAGAAGCGGGAATGTCAAAGCAGCAGAACCGATGCTGTCCGCGCTTAAATATCTGCCGGATCCGATCCAGAAGGTCATGTTCGGCGATCCGGACAGACAGCCCTGCGTCTACCAGTTTACCACGGCATTTCCGGTGGGGCTGGCGCTTGCCCAGTCCTGGAATACGAAGCTGGTGGAGCGGGTCGGCGATGCGGTCGGCAAAGAGATGGAGCGCTATGGCGTCACTTACTGGCTGGCTCCGGGCATGAACATCCACCAGAATCCGCTGTGCGGGCGCAACTTCGAGTATTATTCGGAAGATCCGCTCCTGACCGGGAAGATGGCGGCGGCTATGAGCCGGGGCGTGCAGTCCCACCGGGGCTGCTTCGTGACGATCAAGCATTTCTGCTGCAACAATCAGGAGGACAACCGCAACCGCACGAACGCCAATGTAAATGAGCGGGCCCTCCGGGAGATCTACCTGCGGGGCTTCCGCATCGCGGTGCAGGAAGGCCATGCGCGGGCGCTCATGACCAGCTACAACAAAGTCAACGGCACGTACGTAAACAACAGTTATGAGCTGCTCACGAAAGTACTGCGGAATGAATGGGGATTCGACGGCCTGGTGATGACCGACTGGTTCGCCACCGGCAAAGGCCTGGGAAGCCACAGTGCGGCGATCGAGGCCGGCAATGATCTGATCATGCCGGGCGGGAAAGGCGTGGTCCGGGAACTGAGGGCAAAACTGAAGTCCGGCGAGCTGGACGGGACGGCGCTCCGCCGCTGCGCGGCAAATGTGATCCGCGGGGTGACAGAGTCCAGGATCTACCAGGCGTACCGGAGAATGCATAAAGAACGATAATGTGGATTATCAACATCCTTTCCACAGAAAACAGAAGAGTTATCCACAAAAAAGACGGGGCGTGCAGAATAAAGTCTGCACGCCCCAAACCGCGTATTTACGGGGATTTTCCGGGACATGATGTAAAATAATACCAGATATGTCGAAAATTTCCAAAATAAATGTGGAAAAACTTATCAACATTTATTGACTTTACAAAACAGTTGGTATACAGTTAAAAGGATTAAATGGATTTTCTTTCTAATTGTACCAGCCTAAGGAAGTAAAACGATGAGGAGAACTACATAAACCGGAAGAGAAAAAAACCACTTTCTTCTATATATAATATGGAGTTCTGCTCATTTAAAGGTTGTTCACGTATAGCGACCGGTAGATTAATGTGATCAGTCAGATGTCACACCTGTCTTTGACAGTTGTTGGAAGAAAAAATCGCTGTATCCCTTATATTTACTGGGCTGCAGCGATTTTTATCGTTGTTTCGAACTATAGTAATTTATTCCTTCCCTTTGCTTTTTTTCTGGATTGTTCTCATTTTACTCTTGGTTATGAATTGATAGTCCGTCCGGAAATCGCAGGTTTCGTGAAGAGCATCCGTAATCTTTTCCCGCTTGTATAGTGGGATGAATCCCTGCTCCTGTATCCCGGCGAAATTCATTGCTTTCAATGTATCCAGCAATTCCTCACAGGTATATTTTGAATCCAGTTTTTTCTCAAGGTAACGGTAGATGGTCAATGCAAGAAAACAGATCAGGAAATGTGCCTTGATCCGGTTCTCTTCCCGTAAATAAACCGGCCTTGCAGAAAAATCTGTCTTCATGATCCGGAAACATTCCTCGATCTGCCATCTGCCTTCACTTACTTTTAAAATATCACCGACCTCATCATCCAAAAGATCCGTGCATACTGCATAAAGCCCATCATACTGCGCCTCTTCTGCAATCTTATCCTCATCCAGATACTGTTTGATATCTGCGGTTTCTCCCTCTTTTGTAACAGCCATCTTTCCAATGAAACGTGCCGGGTCATTTGGGTTCTTCCGGTTCTTTTTTGTCTTCCCTGAATCCAGCATCTTTTGTGCCCGCTCCACCTGTTTGTCACGGATGGATTTCTGATACAGGGCATACTTTGGGGAATAAGTTATGATCAGGCGTTGGTGCAGTTTTTTTGTGGTATACGGTTCGTCCTTGTAATAAAGCCCTTTGTCATCTTCCGGCAGTTTCGTGATATCGACAGGCTTGTCATCAGAGACCCGTTTAAATCCCTGCGGGTTCAGCGCCCACTCTTTTTCTTCTTTCTTCAGCTTTTTGATCGACTGGGTTACGATATAAGCCCGCTCTCCCATGTGGTTGTATTCACGGATGGATTCCGAACCCAGACCGGCGTCACTGCAGTAAATAAATTTCTGGCATCCGAAATCCCCAAGGACTTTCTTTTCCAGCGGCTTCAGCGATGTCTGCTCGTTTGCGTTCCCCGGGAAGAGGGAGAAGGCAAGGGGAATCCCGTCTCCATCCATGAACAGCCCCATTTGAATAATTGGGTTTGGCCTGTGCTCTTTACTCTTCCCGTATTTTTTACTGCCGTCTTCCTGTTCGATCTCAAAGTAATAATTGGAACAGTCATAATAGAGGATCTTATCATTCCTTTGACCCATGAAATGGCTGTTTTTATAGACTTCTGCCTGGATCAGGTCGCATTCAGCGCCGAGAACATCCAATGCACGGTATACATCATGGAGTTCATAGGAAGGTTTTTCCAGGAACTCCGATGCAGCCTTATAGGAAGAACGCTTGCTGCAGGGCTCCAGTATCCTTGCATAGATCAAGTCGGAAAGGATCGCGTTGATGTCATATTTAAATTTATATCTTTGTTTCAATTTCCGACAGATCTTATTCATCTGCATCTGATAATAGATTGATTGAAGGAAAAGGTAGCCTCCCCGGTAAAAAACCTGCTTATCATAATCTAACTGCCTGTCTGCGTGGAATGGGATCAAAACGGTTTTGGCTTCTTTTTCTTTTTTATATTTTTCGGTTTCTATTTTCACTTCATTTTTTGCCCATGCAAGGACATCATCTCTTGTCGGACCATGCTCAACTAAAAGCTGTTCTAAAGTTCCCAGCTTGCGGACGATCATGGAAGAACTGCTGCCATTAGCTTTTACATAAGATCTGCAGATATAAAATGACTCTGCATTTTTGGATTTTGATATGTGAAGATTCATAGATAATCCCTCCTTCCCCTTATTATACCACACGATAACATAAAATAACATATATAAAAACTAAAAATTTGACACAAAAAAAGCAGGTTTTATGCGGCCTGCAAGTATTTTTTTAATTATTCAACTGTCAAACTCCCG
>DWXL01000186.1 GCA_019119235.1 Candidatus Blautia excrementigallinarum
AGCGAAACCTCTTGTTTATTCCCACGGTGAATACATGGGAACAGGAAAGAAGATAGGAACTTTTGGCTACAGTGTTAAAAAAACTCCAAAAAATGCAAAAAAACGCTGAAAAACGGCTGAAATCATATAGGGATTGCAGAATATGTCATTATATGATAGAATTTATTAGTACAGCATAAATTACGATATTGGAGGCAGTATGAACAATATCATTTTGATAGGGATGCCCGGCGTGGGAAAAAGTACTCTGGGAGTGGTTCTCGCCAAGGTGCTAGGCTGTCAGTTCCTGGATTCGGATCTTCTGATCCAGAAACAGGAAAAAAGAAAATTACACGAAATTATAGCCCGGGAGGGTTATGAAGGATTTCAGAAAATTGAAAATCAGGTGAATGCTTCTATAGAGACGGAAAATACAGTGATAGCAACAGGGGGAAGCGTGGTCTACTGTGAGGAGGCCATGGAGCATCTGAAATCGTCAGGTACTGTAATATATCTGAAACTGTCTCTGAACGCGCTGTCAAAACGCCTCGGTAATCTGAAGGGTCGGGGTGTTCTTCTGAAAGACGGACAGACATTAAGCGGACTGTATGAGGAGAGAAGTCCGCTTTATGAAAGATATGCGGATATTGTGATCGATGAAGAAGGGAAAGATCTGGAAGCAAGTCTTAAGTCTGTTCTGGAGATACTAGAAGAGAAAGACAGAAAGCTGTAACAGGGAGTGAGCGGGAGCGGGGAAATTTTTTATTTACAAATGGGAAAAATGTGATATAATACAAAATTGAGCATTTTACAGGACAACCATTACAACAATAGATTATTTCTGGCGTATGCTTCGGCTTACGGAGTAAAATAATTATAGAGGTGTTATATGGAACAGTATGTAATTAAGGGCGGTAATCCGCTGGTAGGAGAAGTTGAGATAGGAGGAGCCAAGAACGCGGCTCTTGCAATCCTTTCTGCAGCTATCATGACGGATGAAACCATATTAATTGAAAACCTGCCAGACGTAAGAGACATCAATGTATTATTGGAAGCAATTGCCGGTATCGGAGCTCAGGTTGACCGTATCAGCAGATCCACAGTGAAGATCAACGGTTCCACTATCAGGGAAATCAGTGTGGATTATGAATATATCAAGAAGATACGTGCATCTTATTATCTTCTGGGAGCCCTCCTTGGTAAATATAAACATGCGGAGGTTCCTCTTCCGGGAGGATGCAATATCGGAAGTCGTCCTATTGACCAGCATCTGAAAGGATTCCGGGCTTTGGGCGCAAAAGTAAAGATTGTTCACGGTTCTATCGTGGCGGAAGCAGAGAATCTTCATGGAAGCCATATTTTCCTGGATGTGGTTTCTGTGGGAGCTACGATCAATATCATGATGGCGGCATCTCTGGCGCCCGGACGTACGATCATTGAGAATGCGGCAAGAGAACCTCATGTAGTGGACGTTGCCAATTTCCTGAACAGTATGGGCGCGAATATCAAAGGCGCCGGAACAGACGTTATCCGTATCAGAGGAGTGGAGAAACTTCATCGTACAGAATATCCCATTATTCCTGACCAGATTGAGGCAGGTACGTTTATGTTTGCCGCTGCTGCTACAGGGGGAGACGTTACAGTTAAGAATGTAATTCCAAAACATCTGGAAGCAACTACAGCGAAACTTGAAGAGATCGGATGTGAAGTGGAGGAATTTGACGACGCAGTGCGTGTGCGCGCGGGAAAGAGACTTCACCGCACACATGTGAAGACACTTCCCTATCCAGGATATCCCACGGATATGCAGCCGCAGATTGCTGTAACCCTTGCCCTTGCGGAAGGGACAAGTATTGTTACAGAAAGTATATTTGAAAATCGTTTCAAGTATGCGGACGAGCTCTGCAGGATGGGAGCCAATATTAAAGTAGAAGGAAATTCAGCTATTATTGACGGAGTGCAGAAGCTGACAGGAGCAAGAGTCAGCGCTCCGGATCTCCGCGCGGGAGCCGCGCTTGTAATTGCGGGTCTTGCGGCGGAAGGCGTTACAGTAGTAGATGATATCGTATATATTCAGAGAGGTTATGAGAACTTCGAAGAAAAACTGAGAAGTCTCGGAGCACAGATTGAGAGGGTATCCAGTGAAAAGGAAATCCAGAAATTCCGTCTCCGGGTTGGATGAGATTTTTATTAAAGATATACTTGACAATTATATAAAAGAAGTATATTGTATGTTTTGCAGCAATTTCATATGAACAGCCTTTTATTCAGAGTGGTGGAGATACAAAGGATCTGTGAAGCCACGGCAACCCCTCCGGCGAGGAAGGTGCCAACCTGAGCGAGTGATCGAACAATAAGAGGATTGAAAGAGTATTTCAGACAGTCCGATTATTCGGGCTGTTTTTTCTTAAAAAAGGAGACAAAAATGGAAAAAATTTTATTTACTTCAGAATCAGTTACAGAGGGACATCCGGATAAGATCTGCGACGCTATTTCCGACGCTGTCCTTGACGCTCTGATCGAGCAGGATCCCATGAGTCGTGTAGCCTGTGAGACAGCCATCACGACAGGTCTTGTTCTGGTAATGGGAGAGATTACTTCCACAGGTTATGTGGACATCCAGAAAATTGTAAGAGATACGGTAAGAGAAATCGGATATACCCGTGGAAAATATGGTTTTGACGCGGATACCTGTGGTGTGATCACAGCGATTGACGAACAGTCTGCAGATATTGCTCTTGGCGTTGACAAGGCTCTGGAAGCAAAAATGGGAGAAGACGAGATCGACGCTATCGGAGCGGGAGACCAGGGAATCCAGTTTGGTTTCGCCTCCAATGAGACAGAGGAATATATGCCCTATGCTATCAATATGGCTCATAAGCTTGCCCGTCAGCTTACGAAGGTACGTAAGGACGGAACTCTGAAATATTTGAGACCGGACGGCAAGACCCAGGTGACTGTGGAGTACAGTGAAGAAGGAAAACCGGTAAGGATCGACGCGGTAGTATGCTCCACACAGCATGATCCTGACGTAACGCAGGAACAGATTCATGCAGATATCAGGAAATATGTTCTTGACGCTGTGATCCCCGCGGATATGGTAGATGAAAATACGAAATATTTTATTAATCCCACAGGTCGTTTTGTTATCGGAGGACCTCACGGAGACAGTGGTCTTACAGGCCGTAAGATCATCGTGGACAGCTACGGCGGATACGGACGTCACGGCGGCGGAGCTTTTTCCGGAAAAGACTGCACCAAGGTGGATCGTTCCGCAGCTTACGCGGCCCGTTATGTGGCAAAGAATATTGTTGCGGCGGGACTTGCGGATAAATGTGAGATTCAGCTTTCCTACGCTATCGGAGTTGCCCGTCCCACTTCCATTAATGTGGAAACATTTGGAACAGGAAAACTTTCCGATCAGAAACTTGTGGAGATCATCAGAGAAAACTTTGATCTCCGTCCTGCGGGAATCATCCGCATGCTTGATCTGAGAAGACCGATCTACAAACAGACTGCTGCTTACGGTCATTTCGGACGCACAGATGTAGATCTTCCCTGGGAGCATCTGGACAAGGTGGAAGACCTTAAGAGATATCTTTAATTCTATAATCTTTTGGTTTTGATTTTATAGAAAATTTAGATATTGAAATCCGGCGATATGGTATAATGGTTACATAAAATGTAATCATTATACCATTTTTTATTTCATAGGAAATACCTTTTGTATGAACGTGTGGAAACGCCGGATTTCCTTTGAAATAAAAAGAAATGAGGAAATTCCATGAAATTAAAGACCAGAATTATGGTAGGATTTCTGATGGTCATTCTTGTGCCGCTGCTTCTTTTTACAGCTGCTCTATATGGATTCAGGGAATATCAGGTCAGATATTCTGAAAACGGCAGGATTTCCCAGAATGAGATATACGATATTACCATTGCGGATTCTGTTAACGGACAGGACAGCGTACAGATCATGACGAAGGATTTGTATGTAACGGTATTGGTGATTCTTGTTTTTACCAGCATTTCCGTAGGTCTCTGGATCTACCGCAGTATAGCGGCCCCTCTGGTGAAGTTAAGAAGAGCCACGCAGAATATCAAAGAGGGAAATCTTGATTTTACCCTGGAAGTAGAGGGGACAGATGAGTTTTCCGAGCTGTGCAGAGACTTCGAGGAGATGAGAAGGAGGCTTAAGGAATCTGCGGAAGAGAAGCTTGTTATGGATAAGGAGAATAAAGAGCTGATCAGTAATATTTCCCATGATCTCAAGACTCCCATCACGGCAGTGAAGGGATATGTGGAAGGAATTATGGACGGAGTAGCGGATACTCCGGAGAAGATGGACCGGTATGTAAGGATCATCTATAATAAGACCAACGAGATGGATCATCTGATCAATGAGCTTACTTTTTATTCCAAGATCGATACCAACAGGATTCCTTATGTATTCAGCAAGCTGAATGTGGAGGACTATTTCGCCGACTGCGCGGAGGAAGTGGGACTTGAACTGGAAACGAGAGGAATACAGCTTTATTACGCCAACTATGTGGATAAAGACGTTCTTGTGATCGCGGACGGCGAACAGATCCGCCGGGTGATCTATAATATTGTCAGCAACGCCATTAAATACATGGATAAAGAGAAAGGCGTCATACAGATCCGGGTAAAGGATGTGGGTGATTTTATACAGGTGGAGATTGAAGATAACGGCAAGGGGATTGCGGCAAAAGATCTTCCGAATATCTTTGACCGGTTCTACAGGACGGATGTTTCCAGGAATTCCTCCAAGGGAGGAAGCGGAATAGGGCTTTCTATCGTGAGGAAGATCATGGAGGATCACGGCGGCAAGGTATGGGCAACCAGCCGTGAGGGAATCGGCACTATTATGTATTTTGTTCTGAGAAAATACCAGGAGGTACCAGTGAAATGAGTAAAATACTGATTATTGAAGATGAAGAAGCGATCGCTGATCTGGAGAGGGATTATCTGGAACTTTCCGGATTCGAAGTAGAGATTGCCAACAGAGGCGATACAGGACTTGATAAGGCGATGAAAGAAGAATACGATCTGATCATTCTGGATCTCATGCTTCCGGAGGTGGACGGGTTTGATATATGCCGGCAGATCAGAGAGGAGAAGAATACTCCGATCATCATGGTTTCCGCCAAGAAAGACGACATAGACAAGATACGGGGGCTCGGCCTCGGGGCGGACGATTATATGACCAAGCCGTTCAGCCCCAGCGAGCTGGTTGCCAGGGTGAAGGCCCATATGGACCGTTACAACCGTCTCGTAGGTTCCGGAACCGCCAAGAATGATGTGATCGAGATCAGAGGGATCAAGATCGACAAGACTGCGAGAAGAGTGTGGGTGAACGGGGAAGAGAAGACCTTTACCACCAAAGAATTCGATCTTCTTACATTCCTGGCGGAGAATCCCAACAGAGTATTTACCAAGGACGAGCTCTTCCGGGAAATATGGGATATGGAATCCGTGGGGGATATCGCCACAGTAACCGTCCATATCAAGAAGATCAGAGAGAAGATAGAATTTAATACGGCCAAGCCGCAGTATATAGAGACAATCTGGGGGGTGGGATACCGGTTTAAAGTATGATTTAGTCTTATTTCATAATAAAAACAGGATGAAATTGGATAAAACAATAAAAATCACTAAAAAATAATAAAAAATCATTGACAAATATAGAGAATGTTGATATACTGTTTTCAACAAATTAAGACAAAGTATTTTTTATGAGTATGCAAAGGAGCATGTTATATATTTAATTTCTAACTATAAGCTGCATTGATGCAAAAAGTAAGAAATACTTTTTTTGTACCATTAATTTAATACGAAATTGTAACAAGTCAACAAATAAAAAAGAGAAAAGGAGAGAGATTTATGAAAAATCGCAAAAAACTTCTCGCAGCCCTTCTGGCAGGTGCAATGACACTTTCCATGGGCGCAACCGCATTTGCTGCAGAAGCAGAGGACGGCTACGCAGTAAAGGCTACCAACACAGAAGCAACCTCACCGGACAACGATCTGGTAATTGCCATTGAGGGAAGCGTAAGTTCCATGGACCCGGCCAACATTCCGGATACCAACGCTATCTCCGCAACCCGCGGATGCTATGAGATGCTTGTGTATTTCGATGAGAATCAGGAAATGCAGGGACAGCTTGCAGAAACCTGGGAAGTTTCCGACGATTCCCTTACATACACCTTCCATCTCCGTGAGGGCGTGAAGTTCCACGACGGAACAGATTTCAACGCGGAAGCTGTAAAGGCAAACTACGAGCGTGTTATCGATCCGGAGAATAATCTCCGTCAGAGAAGAAACTTCATCGAAACAGCAGACGACGGTACAGAGACACCCCGTGTAGAGAGCGTAGAATGTCCGGATGATTACACTGTAATCTTCAAACTGACAAAGGCATGGTCCCCGTTCATCAACCGTCTGACACAGTTCTGTATCATCAGCCCGGCCGCTCTGGAAGAGTACGGCAACGATATCATGAACCATCCGGTAGGAACCGGTCCCTTCATCTGTACAGAATGGGAAGAGGGAGATCACACCTCTTTCGAGAAGAATGAAGATTACTGGGGCGAGCCGGCTTCTGTAGATACCGTTACCATCCGTGAGGTACCGGAGGCAGGATCCCGTACAGCCATGCTTCAGACAGGCGAAGCAGATATGGTTTATCCGATGCCTGCAGACCAGATCCAGGCGATCGAAGGCAACGACGACATCAACGTTATGACAGCAGACTCCAATATCATGAGATATGTAACTCTGAATATGAATCTGGAGCCGCTCTCTGATGTAAGAGTTCGTCAGGCTATGAACTACGCTATCGACAAAGAAGCTTATATCCAGGTTATGTATGCAGGAAACGGAACGATCGCTTCTTCTGTTGTTCCTCACATTATTCCGGGATATAAAGAGCAGGAAGCATATACCTATGATCTTGACAAGGCGAAAGAGCTCATGGAAGAAGCCGGATACGCAGACGGATTCAGCCTTACACTCTGGGGCGACAACTCTACCCAGGAGATCAAGGGTATGACATTCATCCAGCAGCAGCTTGCACAGATCAACATCGAAGTAGAAGTTCTTCCCATGGAGCCCGCTACAGTAAGCGACAAGATTTATGTTGAGCCGGAAGAAGCGGAAGTTAATATGTGGTATGTAAACTGGTCCGCGTCTGACTTCACCATGGACGGATCTCTCCGTTCCCTGCTTTACAGCACCATGGCTCCGCCTACCAGCGCCAACACAGCATACTTCAACAACGAAGAGTTTGACAGTCTGTTAGACGAAGGTCTTGCAACTGCAGATCCTGACAAGCAGGCAGAGATTTATGGCCAGGCGCAGACGATCGCATGGGAAGAGTGCCCGTGGCTGTTCCTTGCAAGCGACCAGCTTCTGTACTCCACCAAGTCCTATCTCTCCGGCGCTTATGTTGCTCCGGACGGCGCGATCAGCTTTGCCAACGCAGTTCTTGCACAGTAAGGCAAACGTCTGAATCAGGCTACAATCAAATAAAATGACTGGGGCGACAGGCGCCGCAGCATAACAGAACGAAGATGTTCTGAATAGATAACTGCCGTTCAGCCGTCTGTGACCATTCACAGATGCGCGGACGGCAGTTTTTTTCTAAGGAGGTAAAAAATGGGTCGG
>DWXL01000187.1 GCA_019119235.1 Candidatus Blautia excrementigallinarum
CATAAAAGCAAAGGACTGGAATTCCCTGTGGTTTTTGCCGCGGGAATGGGAAGACAGTTTAATTTTCAGGATCTGAACGCCCGGCTTCTCCTTCACCCTGATCTGGGATTCGGGGCGGACGCCATTTTTCCGGACAGGCGCCTGATCATCTCCACGCTTCAGAAACAGATGATCCGGCGGGCGCTGAAAAAAGAAAGCCTGGGAGAAGAACTGAGAGTCCTCTACGTCGCCCTGACCAGGGCAAGAGAAAAAATGTATATCACAGGAACAACGGGAAATACGGAAAAGCTGATCCGTTCAGCAGCAGGAATGATGATCCGGAAAGAAAAACTTCTGCCTCTGGGCAAGAGACTGGAGGCAAGAAGTTTCTGGTCCTATATCCTGCCGGCACTGGCGGATCATCCGGCCATGAGTGAGCTGTACCGGGAATACGGGATTCCGGTTTCCATGCTTAAGGATTCTGAGGAAGCCGGATTCCTGATCCGAAAAATTACGCCGGCGGATCTGGTTAACGAAGAGATCGTACAGATGTCCGGGAACAGGATCCGGGAGGAAATACTGAAAAACTGGGACCAGGAGAAAGTTTACGATGAAAAGATCCGCAGGATGATCCGCGAACGGTTTGAGTTCCGGTATCCCTATGAATATCTTCGGGAAATGCCGGTAAAACTAAGCGTGTCGGAACTGAAAAAGAGAAGTTATCACAGTGAGCAGGACAGAGAGGAAGCTCTGTTTTACGAGCCGGATATCATTCCTCTGATTCCCCGTTTTATTGCGGGAGAGGAACAGGAGGTCAAAGGCGCGGCCAGAGGAACGGCGTACCACCGTGTGATGGAATGTCTGGATTACAGCCGCACAGACTCCGAAGAAGAGATCCGCGCACAGGTGGACGGACTGACGGAACAGAAAAAAATGTCTCAGGAGGAAGCCGCCTGTATATCCACAGAGGATATCATGAGATTTCTCCGGTCAGATATAGGAATCAGGATGGGAAAAGCCGCTCTTGGCGGGAAACTTTACCGGGAACAGCCTTTCGTGACAGCGGTGGCAATGAATGAGATCGAAAAAAACTGGAAGGGCGGGGAAACAGTCCTGGTACAGGGAATCATCGACGCCTATTTTCAGGAGGACGAAGATCTGGTCCTGGTGGATTATAAGACGGATCATGTCCGCCCGGGAGAGGAAGAGAAACTGATCCGGCTGTACCACACACAGCTTGAGGATTACGCCCGGGCTCTGGAACGCATGGTGAAAAGAAAAGTAAAAGAATGTTATATCTATTCCTTCGCTTTGGGGAAGGCCGTCTCTCTGGAAAGAGACGGAGATAAAACCTGATCCTGTCAGAGAGAAACGGACACAGAATGCAGAATATCCTGCAAGGAGGAGACGTCAGAGTCTCCATCCTGCAGGATATTTGTTTTTCAGGGTCTGGTTTATCAGTTTTCCGAATCCCAGAGGCCATCCCTCCACGCAGAGAAGATGCCAGCCTTTGTTGTGCGCGGCTTCGCCGGGGGCGATGGGAAGTGTTTCGCCTTTCAGGTACCGCTCCAGCCGGGGATCGGATACGGGAAGGGAGATGGTTCCCTCCACATCTCCTTTGTGAAGCGCCAGGGCAAAGGGCTGGGAGGGCTCGAACCGGTTCTTTTTCAGGTCGCCAAGGTACAGGCCGTTTCGGAGGAAGACAAGACCGCGGAAGTCGGCGCTGTCAGGCGGAAGATAGTAAACCTTGTCTCCTTTTGTCTCCACACGGCTGAAATCAAATGGTTTACCGCCCAGAGTCCGGAGACCGATCTCGTCAAAAAAGAGCCGGAGCCATTTTTCTGTGGCCGGATCCGTGCGGGTTTTAACAGACTCACGGATATTGTCTCCGGTTCCGTCTTTTTTCAGGAGCGCCATGAAGTGGCCTTCGCCGTCGATCTTGTGGGGAAACAGCCGCACGCACTGTTTCAGGCTTTCCATACCGTTTCCCCATCCGGGGATTCCAGGTGAGAACCCGCTGTGCTGCGGGATTTCCAGAAGTTTCATATCCGGGCGGTTTTCCAGAAGCCAGGAGACAACGCCTTCATCCTCTGTGGGCGCGAAGGTGCAGGTGGAATAGAGAAGCAGTCCTCCCGGACGGAGCATATCCGCCGCCTGAAGGATGAGTTCTCTTTGGATCTTGCTTAACTCCCGGGATTTCTCCGGCGTCCAGTCTTTTGCCAGGGCCTCTTCCTTGCGGAACATCCCCTCCCCGGAGCAGGGGGCGTCCAGAAGGATTTTGCTAAAATACGCCGGGAAGCGTTCCAGAAGCCTTGCCGGCGTCTCATTTACAATGAGGGAATTGGTAACACCGAAGAGCTCCAGATTCCTCAGAAGGGCCCGGGCTCTGGAGGCACTGATATCGTTGGCGACAAGAAGTCCCTCGCCCTTAAGGGCGGAGCCCAGGGCAGTGGCTTTGCCTCCGGGCGCCGCGCAGAGATCCAGAACGACGTCTCCGGGCTCTGCGGGCAGACAGGAGGCCGGCGTCATGGCGCTGGGTTCCTGCAGATAATACAATCCCGCCTGATACAGCGGGCATCTGGACGGACGGACGTCGGCGGGATAGAAGTAAGCGTTTTTTACCCAGGGTATGGGAGTTACCGGGAAAGGAACGATTTTTTCGAATTCCGCGGCCGATATCTTGGCCGTATTGAGCCGCAGCCCGAAGGTGCGGGGCCTCGTATAGCTTTCCAGGAAAGCTTCATATTCATTTCCAAGCATCTCCTTCATCCGGGTCAGAAAGGCTTCCGGAAGGCAGGAGAGTATGTTCGGTTCTGTCATAGTCGTCTCCTTCAGGACCCGGCAGAAGGGGAATCTCTCTTTCTGCCGGCTGTCAGCGATAAATTTATGTCTCTGAGTATAAAATATCGTGAGAAAATATGGAATACTATTGACAAAACTATATTATATAATATATAGTATTGTCAAAAATACAATATTATATAAAAACAAAGGAGTGAGAGAATGGTATTCAATACGGGAGCGGCTCTGCTGGACGCGATAGTTCTGGCGGTTGTCTCCAAGGAGAAAGAGGGTACCTACGGATATAAGATCACCCAGGATGTGCGGAGTGTTCTGGACGTATCGGAATCCACTCTGTATCCCGTGCTCCGGAGACTGAAGAAGGATGAATGTCTGGAGACTTATGATATGGCCTACGCAGGCCGGAACCGGCGGTATTACAGACTGACGGAGAAGGGGACCGCGCAGCTGAATTTATATAAGATTGAGTGGAAGAATTATTCATCCAAGATAAACAGGATGTTTGAGGGAGGAGTTTGATTATGGACAGAAAGCAGTTTATGAGACAGCTGGAAGCCCTTCTTTCTGATATTCCCGGGGAGGAGAGGCGGGAAGCGCTGGAATATTATGAGAGCTACTTTGACGAGGCCGGAGAGGACAGGGAGGCCGAAGTGATCAAGGAGCTGGGAAGCCCGGGCAAAGTGGCGGCCATCATTAAAGCGGATCTTCAGGAGAACGGGTACCGCCACGGTGAGTATGCGGAGAACGGATATGAGGAGGAAGGATTCCGGGAGAAGGAAGAGACGCCGGAGAAGAGAGAGGGATATCATCCCCGTCCGAAGCGGGGAGCGGGTACGATCACCCTGATCGTTATCCTTCTGATCTTTTTATCGCCGTTTCTGATCGGAGGCGCGGGGGCTGCCCTGGGAATCCTTGTGATGATCGTTCTGCTGCCGTTTATTATCGTTTTCGCGGGAGGCGCTGTGGTGGTTGCTCTGGTAGTCGCCGGGATCGCGGTACTGATCGCCGGGATCGGCGTCTGCGCGGCCGTTCCGGCTATGGGTATCCTGTCTGCGGGGATCGGCTGTATCATGGCGGCGGCGGGCCTTGTGGGGCTTGTGTTTCTGGTGTGGTTTATCAGCCGGGCGATCCCGTGGGCGCTCAGGGGATTTACTGATTTTTGCAACAGACTTCTCAACAGAGGGAGAAAGGGGCGTGAGAGCGTATGAGAAAATTTTCCAAAGTTGTCCTGATCACGGCCGGCGTGCTGGGTGTGGCGGGGATCGGCCTTTCCATAGGCGGCGTGGCTATGGGCGCGAACCTTTCGGAAATAGATATCCAGCGGTATTATAAGGGACCGAAGTTGAAAGTTCTCGACTGGATCGTGGATTTTGACTGGGATGAAGGCGAGTCCGGAGAAGTGGAGTATGATATAAGCGCTTCCGGAGGAGCAGACAGTTCTGCCGGGAAAGCTTCCGTATCCGGTGATGATAAGCGGGAAACAGAGGGGGACGCTGATGTTTATACAGAAGCTGTTCCGGAAAAACTGGACATAGATCTTGCCGGCGCGGAGCTGATCGTCAGGGAATATGACGGCAGCAGCGTCCGTGTGGAGATTTCCGGCGATCATAAAGATGATGTGAAGGTTTCCACAGAAGACGGGGACCTGAAGATCGAGGAAGACTCAGGGCGAAAGACCTGGAAACAGGGGGAAGGAAACAGGATCGTGGTATCCTGCCCCAAAGAACTCTCATTTGACAGCGTCAGTATAGACGTGGATGCCGGAACCATAACCCTTGAGGACGATCTCAGGGCAGATGATTTTATCGCGACAGTGGGAGCGGGGACTTTCACAAACAGAGCTTCCGTCACTGCCGGACGGGCTGAGGCAGAGGTGGGAACCGGGACCATGTCTCTGAAAGGACTGGACGCAGAGGAGATCGACGCGGAATGCGGCCTGGGAACACTGAAGCTGGAAGTAAAGGGGAGCGAGACGGATTACAGATACCGTATATCCTGCGGAGCCGGATCGGTGAAAGTGGGAGGTTCTGATTTCAGCGGACTTGGCGCGGAGCGGGAGACGGGAAGTCCGGACGCGTCCCGCAGTATGCAGGTGGAATGCGGGCTGGGCACCGTGGACGTCCGTTTTGAAGAATAGAAAAGCGAGAGGTCAGTAAAACAGGAAAGGACGTAATGAATATGAAAAATAAAAGATTATATAAATCCTCGGTAAATTGTATGCTCTGCGGAGTGTGCGGGGGGATCGCGGAGTACTTCGACATCGATCCCACGCTGGTACGACTGGCGTGGATCCTGCTTACATTTTTCGGAGGTTCCGGAATCCTCGCCTACATTATCGCGGCTATCGTAATCCCCAGAGGCTGACGGGAGCGTATAATTTTACAGATAATGTCAATACTCCATGTAAACAGTAAAGGAGTGAGGGCATTGAACAAGGACAAAGAAATCGAGGCATATCTCAGAGGAGAACTGGACGGCGCGGAAAGACTGAAATATGAGATTGCGGGAGAACTGGGGATCCTGGACCGGGTCCTGAAGGACGGCTGGAAAAGCCTTTCCGCAAAGGAGACAGGGCGGATCGGCGGCCTGATGACCCGGAGAAGGAAGAAAACAGAATAAGAAAAAAGCACTGGAAAGAACTTCGTGTCAGGCAGTTCCGGCCAGTGCTTTTTTGTGTTACACTGAAAGAAAAGAGAGGGCAGGTGAAAATATGAATTATTCTGAAGAAGAACTGATCCGGGAAGCCTTTCAGGCGCAGAAGCGGGCATACGCCCCTTATTCCGGGTTCGAGGTGGGCGCGGCGCTCCTGACAGCGGACGGGAAGATATACGGAGGATGCAATATTGAGAACGCTTCCTACGGGGCCTGTAACTGCGCGGAGAGGACGGCTTTTTTCCGCGCTCTGTACGACGGGGAAAGAGATTTCTCGGCGATTGCAATCGTGGGAAAACCGAAGACCTCAGACACTTTTGATTACTGCGCGCCATGCGGGATCTGCCGTCAGGTGATGGCGGAATTCTGCGATCCGGAAAATTTCCGGATCATTCTGGCGAGAAACGAAGAAGACTGCCGGGTATATTCTCTGAAGGAACTTCTGCCCCTGAGCTTCACAGGGAGCAGTATGAAAGAGACACAGAATCCAAATGACTGAATCCGGACACAGAGAAGGGAGGAACAGATATGCGTACCTATGACTGTATCGCGAAAAAAAGAGACGGAGAAGAACTGACGGAAGAAGAGATCCATTACCTGATCTCATCCTATGTGGCGGGTGATATTCCGGATTACCAGATGGCGGCTTTCCTTATGGCGGTTTATTTTCAGGGAATGACGGACAGGGAAACATCCATCATGACACAGGAAGTCGCGCGTTCCGGAGATATGGTGGATCTTTCCGCCATACAGGGGATCAAGGTGGATAAACACTCCACCGGAGGCGTGGGGGACAAGACTTCCATGATCGTGGCGCCCATAGCCGCCGCCTGCGGATTGAAAGTGGCGAAAATGTCCGGACGGGGTCTGGGTCATACGGGAGGAACGGTGGATAAACTGGAAGCCATTCCCGGATTCCGGACCACTCTTACCATGGAGGAGTTCGTGGACGTGGTAAACCGCACAGGACTGAGTATCGTAGGCCAGTCGGGGAATCTTGCGCCTGCGGACAAGAAAATGTACGC
>DWXL01000023.1 GCA_019119235.1 Candidatus Blautia excrementigallinarum
ATCCGGTACGACTATGTTCACGCTGACGCAGATATCTATATAAAGAGAAATCTGTCGTATTATGCAGAACTTCCGGTGGAATATGAGGAGACGGTTCTTCTGGATGATAAGAAAACAGGTTTTTTCGTGAAGGCGGGAGACTGGTATCTGGAAGCCGCGCCCGGGGCGGAGGAAGACCGGATCCTGGTGCAGGAAGAGTATCCCGTTCACATAACGGAGAACTTTGTTCTTCCGGTATCTGTGGGAAAAATATCCAGCCGCGCGTATGAGATCCGGCAGAAAACGCTCACGGAAAAGGAGGCAAAAGCCGCCGCCCTTGCAAGACTGCACAAATATGAAGAAAATTTAATGGAAAAAGGGGTTCAAATATCTTCAAATAATGTTAAAATAGAGGTTGATCACGAGACCTGCGTAAGCAGGGGAACTCTGGAGATCATTGAGAAAACCGGAAGGCAGGTTCCGGTGGAGATACTGGAACAGCCTGTAGAAAGGACAACAGAGGATGGCTAACAGCATTATCGAACTGCATGTCCAGATCCCTGCGGATCTGGAGGGAAATGTATTCGGACAGTTTGATGAACATTTAAAACTGATTGAACGTACGATGAATGTCACGCTCATATCCAGAGACGGCATTCTTAAAATACTTGGAACAGAGCAGAGCGCTTCCCTTACGAAGAATCTTATCGTGGAACTTGTGACTCTGGCTCAGAGAGGCAATACCATAACCAGACAGAATGTGACCTACGCCCTTTCTCTCGCTATGGAGAAGAGGAATCAGGTGCTTACCGAGATCGACAAAGACGTGATCTGCAACACCATTCAGGGACGCCCCATCAAACCCAAGACGCTGGGGCAGAAGGAGTATGTGGAGCAGATCCGAAAGAAAATGATCGTGTTCGGAGTAGGCCCCGCGGGAACCGGCAAGACGTACCTCGCGATGGCTATGGCGGTGACTGCTTTCCGCAACGAGGAAGTCAGCAGGATCATTCTCACAAGGCCGGCGATCGAGGCGGGAGAGAAGCTGGGATTTCTTCCCGGCGACCTTCAGAGCAAGGTAGACCCTTACCTTCGGCCTCTCTACGACGCTCTCTATCAGATCATGGGGGCGGACAGCTTCGCGAAAAATATGGAGAAAGGCCTTATCGAGGTGGCGCCGCTTGCCTACATGAGAGGAAGGACCCTGGATAATGCGTTTATCATTCTGGACGAGGCCCAGAACACTACGCCCGCGCAGATGAAGATGTTCCTTACCAGGATCGGTTTCGGATCCAAGGTGATCGTCACCGGCGATGCCTCCCAGAAGGACCTTCCCAAAGACGCCGTGTCCGGTCTGGACGTGGCCATGAAGGTGCTGAAGAAGATCGAAGATATCGGGTTCTGCCAGCTTACCAGCAAGGATGTGGTCCGCCACCCGCTGGTACAGCAGATCGTACAGGCGTACGACGCCTATGAGAAAAGACAGAAACCGCCGAAAAGGAGAATTCCATGACAATACAGATAGATTACGAAACAGACCGGGAACTGGATATCGATTACGCCAGACTGGCGGATATGGTGGCGGATAAGATCCTGGACAGCGAGAACTGTCCCTATGAGGCGTCCGTCAACCTTGTCCTTACGGACAATGAGGAGATCAAGAGGGTGAATTCCGAGTTCCGCTTTGTCGGAGCGCCTACGGACGTGCTTTCTTTTCCCATGATCCCCTTTGAGAAGCCGGCGGATTATTCCATCATCGAAGACAAGGACGAATATTTTGACCTGGATACGGGGGAGCTGCTTCTTGGAGACGTGATGATCTCGGTGGACAAGGTGTGGTCCCAGGCGGAAGAGTACGGACACAGCAGGGAGCGGGAATTCAGTTTCCTCTTTGCCCACAGCATGCTCCATCTTCTGGGATATGATCATATGGAGCCGGAGGAAGCGGCCGTTATGGAGAAAAAACAGGCGGAGACTCTTAACGCTCTGGGAATCACAAGATGAGCCTTCCGCAATTTTGCCGGCATGTGAACGCCGGACGGGGAAATGAAAATATGAAAGAATTTACTGTGTATGGAGAAACAGACTGCAATGAATTATCGTGAATTACTGAAAGATAAAAAACGTATCGTGGTGAAGGTGGGGTCTTCCTCCCTGATCCACAGAGAAACAGGAAGACTGGATCTCAGGAAGATGGAAGTCCTTGTGCGGGAGCTCAGCGATCTCCACAATCAGGGCAAAAACGTGGTCCTGGTCACCTCCGGCGCTGTGGCGGTGGGATCCGCCGTGCTGGGGCTGAAAGAGAGACCGAAGGAACTGAAGGTGAAGCAGGCCTGTTCCGCTGTGGGCCAGGCGAGGCTGATGATGATCTATCAGAAGCTTTTCGCGGAATATAATCAGACGGCCGCCCAGATCCTGATGACGAAGAATACCATGGTGAACAACCTGAACAGGATGCACGCCAGAAATACTTTCGAGGAGCTTCTGAATCTGGATACCATTCCTGTGGTAAATGAGAACGACTCTATTTCCAGTTATGAGCTGGAACTTCTGGACAAGTTCGGGGACAACGACACGCTGTCGGCAGTTATCGCGGCGCTGATCGGGGCGGACCTTCTGATCCTTCTCTCCGATATCGACGGACTGTTTACCGACGATCCCAACACCAATCCCAACGCGAAGTTTATCGACACGGTAGAGACCCTGGATGATAAGCTTCTCAGCATGGGCAAAGGTTCTGTAAGCAGCGTGGGGACCGGCGGCATGGCCACCAAGCTTACCGCCGCGGAGATCGCCACCGCGGCAGGGGCGGATATGGTGATCGCCAACGGAGCGGATTTCCATGTGATCCACAAGATCCTGGAAGGGCGCAAGCACGGAACACTCTTTGTCCATAATAAAAAAGAAGAATTCTATCTTATCGATTATATCGAGAAGCTGATATAAAATACAACAGAAAGGTATATTAATATGGATAACATCAAGATCGACAGGATCAATACCCTTGCCCACAAGGCGAAAAGCGTGGGCCTCACCGAGGAGGAAAAAAAGGAACAGGCTGCGCTGCGAAAAGAGTATCTTGCCACGATACGCATGAATCTCCGCACCCAGCTTGACAATATCAGTATTAAAGAAAAGGATGGTACTATCACCAATCTGGGAGAGAAATATGGAAGAAAAGAAAGCCATTAGGAAACAGGTATACGCCGCCCGTAAGGCGTGTACGGACGAAAAGGTGGAAGCGGACAGCAGGAGGATCACGGAGAATATCCTTTCCCTGCCGGAATATAGGCAGGCAGAACGTATTCTGGTGTACGCGGACTACAATCATGAGGTGATGACAGGATTTCTCATTGAGGAAGCCTGGAAAGCGGGCAAGCAGGTCGCGGTTCCCAAAGTTGTGGGGAAAGATATGATCTTTTACCTTCTCACAGATTTCGTCCAGCTGAAACCGGGATATTTCGGAATACCGGAGCCGGAAGAGGGAGAGGTCGTACAGTGGGAGGACGCGCTGATGATCATGCCGGGCGTAGCCTTTGACCGCAAAGGACACCGCGTCGGATACGGCGGCGGTTTTTACGACCGTTTTCTGGAGAAACATAAAGGAATAAAGAGAGTGGCGGCTGCCTTTGAATTCCAGATGTTTGAGGAAGTCCCCACCGAACCTACGGATATCTCCCCAGAGATCGTAGTTACGGAAAAAGAGATACTGCGGTTCTGATCCCGGAGGGACTGCCGCGGGAGAACATCCGGCAGAGATCTTAACGCACTGCCGGAATCGTCTTGAATATAAAAAATACAGGAGGACTGCACTATGAATGAAATGCTGATACAGATGGGAAAAAACGCCAGAGAGGCGGAGAAAAGTCTGAGAAGTCTGTCCACTGCGAAGAAGAACGAGGCACTTGCCGCCGTGGCGCAGCGTCTGGTGGAAAAGGCGGACGTGCTTCTGAAAGCAAATGAGGAAGACGTGGCCAACGGAAGAAAGAACAATATGAAAGAGAGCCTGGTAGACCGCCTGATGCTGACGAAAGAGCGCATCGAGGGAATGGCGGAAGGATTAAGGCAGCTTGTGGATCTGGAGGATCCCATCGGCGAAGTGCTGGGTATGAAGAAACGCCCCAACGGCCTGCTTATCGGACAGAAGAGAGTTCCGCTGGGAGTGATCGGCATTATTTACGAAGCCCGCCCCAATGTTACGGCGGACGCTTTCGGCCTCTGCTTTAAGACCAGCAACGCCGTGATCCTCAAAGGCGGAAGCGATGCCATTTATTCCAACCAGGCCATTGTGGACTGTATCCGCGAAACACTGAAAGAACACGGCGTGACAGAAGACGCGGTCCAGCTAATCGGCGATACATCCAGAGAGACGGCAGCGGAGTTTATGAAGCTGGATGAGTATGTGGACGTTCTGATCCCCAGAGGCGGCGCGGGACTGATCCATGCGGTCGTAAGCCAGAGCACCATTCCTGTGATCGAAACAGGCACAGGCAACTGCCATATCTATGTGGACGAGACCGCCGACCTTTCCATGGCTGCGGATATTGTTATAAATGCAAAAACTCAGAGAATAGGCGTGTGCAACGCCTGCGAATCTCTTCTGGTACATAACGCCGTGAAGGATCAGTTCCTCCCCGTGCTGGCACAGCGCCTGAAAGAAAAGAACGTGGAGATGCGTGCGGACGAGGAGGCTCTTGCCCTGATGCCGGGAGCTGTTCCCGCCACAGAGAAAGACTGGGGAACGGAATATCTGGATTACATACTTTCCATTAAAGTGGTGTATTCTGTAGACGAGGCTATTGAACACATCAACCGTTATAATACCGGCCATTCCGAAGCCATCATTACCAACAGTTATGAGAACGCTCAGAAGTTCCTGGACGAAGTGGACGCGGCTGCCGTATATGTGAACGCTTCCACAAGATTCACCGACGGCTTCGAGTTCGGATACGGCGCGGAGATCGGCATCAGCACACAGAAGCTCCACGCGAGAGGCCCCATGGGACTTCTGGCTTTGACAACCACCAAGTATATCATATACGGAAATGGCCAGGTCCGTCCGTAAGAATCGATCGGAGACTGTATGCGGGGCAGACATGGATAATACTCTGCATGAACTGGAAATGTGAATATATTGTGTCCGGTTTGACATTTGCCTCAACACTGTGTATAATGTGCAGTAAAATGAGTAAAAAAGCTTATATTGTCACATGGGAGGACGATTTAAATTGAAGAGAAAACAGATTTATGCAATTCTGCTGGCAGGAGTTATCGCTGCCGGCAGCGCTCCGTCAGCTGTAATGGCGGCAGAAGCGACGTCTGCTGCTGTAGAGGCCGCCGCTGAGACAGAGAATGTACAGACGGGAGAAGAGTCCGGACAGGCTGCTTCGGAGACTCCCGCAGCGCCGGTGGAGCCTCCGGCCGAGACACAGCCGGAGGCAACTGTACCGACTGAGAATACGACAGAGACTCCTGCGCCTGCAGAGACGGAAGGAGAATCAGCCGGCAGTTCCGAATCACAGGATCCGTCTCCGTCTCCGGAAACACAGCCTGAGGGAGAGGCGACAGAAACACCTGCTCCCGGCGAGGGTGAAACCGGAGAAGAAACAGGTGAACAGACACCGGTAGAGGATACCGGAATTTCCATCACCACTACAGCAGAAGACGGAACAGAAACGGTAAATTATTATAATACCCTTCAGGAAGCTCTGGATGCGGTTACTACAACCGGCGAAGCATCTGAAGCAACTGTTATCAATATTACCAAAGAGATCCATTTATCTGCCACACATGTTATTTCCGGCAAGAAGGTCTGCATTACCGGCGCCAGCGCACAAGCCAAGATCGCCCGCGATGCCGGACTTACAGGAGATATTTTTTCTGTAACCGGCGAGGGAAGTGAGCTGCAGTTCGCAGTCAGCGAAGGCGGAGCGCTTACTGTTGACGGTTCCGGCGTAGAGGGAGTTACAGGTTC
>DWXL01000188.1 GCA_019119235.1 Candidatus Blautia excrementigallinarum
CGGTGCAGGGCCTGCGAGGACGGGGAGATCGCCTGCAAGATACTGGACGATATTATTGAGAATTATAAGATTGCGGAGAACGAGCAGGTTCCCATCTGCCAGGACACGGGGATGGCCTGTGTGTTTCTGGAGATCGGTCAGGACGTCCATATCACCGGCGGAGATCTGACCGAGGCGGTGAACGAAGGCGTGCGCCGCGGATATGATAAAGGTTATCTGCGAAAATCCGTTGTGAAAGATCCGGTTCGCAGAGGAAACACAGGGGACAATACTCCGGCGATGCTTTATACGGAGATCGTGCCCGGCGAGCAGATCAAAGTCACTGTCGGCCCCAAGGGATTTGGAAGCGAAAACATGAGCGCAATCCGTATGTTTAAGCCGTCGGCAGGACTGCAGGGGATTAAGGATTTCATCCTGGAGACAGTAGAGGCAGCAGGCCCCAATCCCTGTCCGCCCATGGTGGTAGGAGTAGGAATCGGGGGAACCTTTGACAAAGCAGCCCTTCTGGCGAAAAAAGCCCTGATGCGTCCCGTCGATTCTGAGAACGAGGATCCTTTTTACGCTGATCTTGAGAAGGAAATGCTGGAGAAGATCAACGAACTGGGAATAGGTCCTCAGGGATTCGGCGGAAAGACTACGGCCATCGGACTGAATATAGAGACTATGCCCACTCATATCGCGGGAATGCCCTGCGCCATTAATATCAGCTGCCATGTGACCAGGCACAAAACGGAGGTGATCTGAAGATGGAAAGACATATTACCCTGCCCCTGACAGAAGAAACAGCCCGCAGTCTCCACGCCGGAGATACGGTTTATCTTACGGGAGAGATCTATACCTCCAGAGACGCCGGACATAAAAGGATGTGCGAAGCGCTGACAGGGGGAGAAGAACTTCCCTTTGACCCCATGAACGCTACGATCTATTATGTCGGCCCAACTCCGGCGAAGCCCGGCCAGGTGATCGGTTCCGCCGGTCCCACCACCAGCGGACGTATGGACGCGTACGCGCCTGTGATGATGTCGGTAGGAGCCAGAGGGATGATCGGCAAAGGAGCCCGTCTGCCGGAAGTCGTAGACGCTATGAAAAAATACGGCGGAGTTTATTTCGGCGCTATTGGCGGAGCGGGAGCGCTGATTGCCAAAAGCATCAAAAAATGCGAGCTCATTGCCTACGAAGACCTTCAGTCGGAAGCCCTCCGGAGGCTCTGGGTGGAAGATATGCCCCTTACGGTGATCATCGACAGCGAGGGACGGAACCTTTACGAAGAGGGAAGAGAAGCGTATCTGAAAAAACACGGAGATGCCGACAAACAGGACTGAGAAAACAAGAAACACTTAAACTACAGGAAACAAAAATACAGGCATGATACCAGAAACTGCATATTTGCAGGATGTTCTGTATCATGCCTTATTTTAAAAGAGAAACAGGCGAAGCCGGAATATCAGAAATCGAGCTGCTTCTGTCTGTCTGATTCAGACTTCCGGCGCGTACACGGTACCGATGAACAGAGGAATATTTTCGTCACAGTCCACCAGCATATAGAGGAAAGGACGGTTGAGAGATATATATTTCTCTGTGTCGTCGATCGCGAGACTTGTCTCCATAATGCCTACAGCTGTTGCGGCTGCGGCTTTTGTTTCCTGTTCATTGACTTCAATGAATGTCTTATGGATCACTTCGCTGATCTGTACGCCGGGGTTGCTCTCCGTATCGTACATGCGGGAAAAATCCGCCCTGTCGGAAAAAGCGTCTGTGATTCCCATTTCTTTCAGCACATCAGGAAGTTCCATGTCGGTTTCGGAACTGAATTTCGGGATTTCCGCATGGACAGTATAACTGGCGTCACGGGATTCAATGATATCAGAAATCTCTGATCCAGTGAGTGAATCCACGTAATCGTCAAGAGAAATCCCTTCGTCCGGGAGCAGAGCGGCGAAAGTGTATCTGCCGCCTTCGTAGAATTTCATAAATCCTTCCGCGTTGGCTCCGTCAAGCCATACAGACTCTGTAGAACGCATCATATCTGTATCCAGTTCATTCCCGTCCTCGTCTGTAAATACGCCCTGATAAACATCCGTATCTTCATAGACCTTTTCCCATTTTGCCTGGAAAGTAAGGGCGTTGACAAGATACATCAGAGTTCCGGGCTGGATCTTATCCAGAATCTCCTGGATCATACCGTCTGTATTCTCATCCACCCAGGAATTGATCTTCGAAAGGGTGCTTTCATCCATGGGCTCCTCGAAAATTTCCGACTGGTAATAATCGGTTACGGTGTGGGTAAATTCCGGGCTCACAGGAAGCTTGTCCTGATCCTTCAGCCACAGGGAGTTCGCGATGGTAACTGCGCCCTCTTCGCCAGAAATGCAGGTTCGGAAATAGTCGTTCAGCTCTTCCAGTGAGAGACCGAAAACATCCTCCATCTGTTTCAGCGTATCGCCGTCCGCGCCGTTTGCAGTCATGGAGAGCGCGGAAAGCACAGAAAAAGGTGAGATCAGAATGCTCTCGCCGTTCTCTGCTGATTTCCGGAAAAGCTCCACGGAAAAATCAGTAATGGCGCTGCTGATATCAGACTGGGAAGAAGCATAAACCGCCGCCGGACAGCCGCCAAGCACTACTATAGCGGCGGTGAGAGAGGAAAATATTCTGATCATTCGTCCTGCTTTTTTCATATACATATCACAGCGCCGATACAGGAAATAGAGGTCGCCTTCCATGTCGGCGCAGCCTTTCTGTGAATTTTTTTATATTGTAACCGGAAGGGAAACTGTTTCTGTAATTATACCTTACCGGAAGAGGCGTGGCAATGGAAGTTTCAGGAGAATCAGAAAGCTTTTTTACATTTGGCAGTAGTGAAAATAAAGTTGACACCGGCTCTTTTACGGGTCTATACTTAAGTTACAAATATAAAACGGCAGGCCGTTATTTTGCCGGTCTTGCCGGATGGAAAAGGAGGAATCGTAATGGCAGTAATGGATGGCTGCGAGAGCCAGAGAAGAACAGCGGTGCTTGAGGACAGGATCTGTCCGAAATGCGGCAAGGA
>DWXL01000189.1 GCA_019119235.1 Candidatus Blautia excrementigallinarum
AGAAAGGAGCGTGGACACTTATGAGGACAAGGAATGTGTACCGGCCGGCAGCAATGCTCTTTCTTGCTGCCGGTATTGTTTTGCTTTCCGGCTGCCAGGAAACGCCAGAGGAAAGCGCGGTGGTAAGCCGGGCGGAGGGCCTGAGCGAAGATGCGGCCGCAGAACCTCTTAAGGAAGGAGAGACACAGACCATTGAGCTTCCTGCAAAGTGGGAAGAGACAAAGAAATGGAACGATGACCGGTGGATCTTTCAGACGGATATGGTCCTGGAACCCATTGAGACAGGAAATCTGCCGGTGGTGGAGATGGAGCCCTACGCCATATCCCAGGAAGAACTGGAAAAGCTGACCGCGTACTTTGCGGACGGAAGGGAACTTTATGTGCCAAAGCCGGATTCCAGGGAAGATTATCAGAAGAAGCTGAATCGGATCCAGAATATGGAAGGAGTTTATTCCGTCTATACTATCGATGTTTTATTAAGCGAGGAAACCCGTATGCTTCGGGAAGGACTGGAACTGGCCACGCCGGAGGCAGAATTGACCGATCAGAAGACAGAAGTGCGTTTTGGTCCGAGAGAGTTGGATCCGGCGGAAGCCGCCATGTATAAGGACTACTATTCCGATGAAATAGAGACTTATGACCGGGATCTGTATTTTTCCGCAGATGTGGGAGAGAACAGGGAGAGCCATATCACAGCCAGAAAATACGACCCGGATACCGGCAAGACGAGTTCCTTTGAATGGATAGCCGGAGACGAGCTCCTTCTGCAGAAAAACGATATTGACCGGTATAAGAGCAACCATTCTCCGTATGCGGATGCCTCCGAGACGGACAAAAAGTGGGAGGAACTGCTGGACCGCTGTACCGCCATGATGACGGAAGAAAATATAGATGAAAAAACCGGACAGGTGAAGGCGGAGGCGCTTCTTGCTGAACTGGGAATAGATGGTAAGATCTATGCCTATTCGGAGCCGGCGCTGTGGTTTCCCAGTGGAACCTACGAAGAGGATATTGCCTTTTCTTATTCCGACAGTCTTTGGAATGCAGACCTGTCGCAGGCTGAGTCGGGCTATGTCTATACTTTTTTAAATGAGGTAGGCGGTCTGCCGGTGGATGTGCAGTACGGCGGCGGTACCTGGGGAACCGGGGAAGGGGAGTCAGAAGCATACGCCCCGGCCATATCTGTGGAGACAGTTTCCGTTGCGGTGACAAGAAGCGGAATAAAAATGTTTTCCTGGACAGGGATGGCAAAAGAAGTCTCTGTTGTAGCAGAAAATGTCAAAATCCAGGACTTTGAAAAAATCCAGGAACGGATACGGCAGTATATTTCTTACTGCTTCCCGGGAAATCAGCCCGTGGACAGTACGGCTGTGTTTTACTATGAACTGGAAGAGATGTCTTTTGGATATACTTATATTCCGGCCTATGAAAATCCGGATCATGTGTGGGCAGTCCCGGCGTGGTTCCTGGAATTTAGAAACTATCATGAGGAACCGGAGCTGGACGGAGGGAAGGAAGAGAAGGCTGCTTCCTGGCTTTCTTTAACATTCAATGCTATGGACGGCGGAGTGGTAAAAGCCGGATAAAGGGGGATGCCAGGTGAAAAAGAGAAATTTTGAGATCAGGACAGAAATCCGGGCGTCTGTTTTTCAGTTACGTTTCCTGACCGGGACGATCCTGCTGGTCATGATCTCTCTGGCAAAAGCGTTTCCATACCGTGCCTGGCTGGTGGGATCCGGCGGTTCTTTGGAAGGAACTCCATGGATCGCGGAGTTTCTATACAGCATTTCTTCAGACACGGCGCTTCTTTTCCTGCCGCTTACAGTTCCTCTGGCGGCAGCGGGAAAAGCCCAGGAGGAACTGAAAAGCCGGTATGTGCTTTTTCTGACCGCAAGAGCCGGAAAGAAGAGATACCTGGCAGGGAAGATCTATGGAGCGGCTCTGTCGGGAGGCGCCATGGTGATCGCCGCCATGGTGATCCTCATAGCCATTCTGATCCCCTGGTGCGCAGATATCCCGGATCTGAGCGCTCCCATGGCAATGCAGAGCGTAAAAATCCTGTTTCCGGGTATGGCGTGCGGCTTTCTCAACGGGGCGTTCTGGGCTCTGGCCGGGAGCGCGGCGGCGGTCATCACCCGGAACTCTTACCTGGGATACGCGCTGCCTTTTATCCTGTATTATGTTTTGACGGTGTTTCAGGAGAGGTACTATAGAAATCTGTTTTTTTTAAGTCCCCGGCAGTGGGCTTATCCTTCCCGTTACGGAGCAGGAGTCTGTGCGGGGATCCTTCTGGTGCTGGGGGCCGCCGCTGCCCTTTTGCTGGGGAAGGTGATGGAAAGGAGGATGACAGGATGATCCGAAAGATCTTTCTGATCGCCGGAGAGAACTTTTCCGGCTGGCACAGGAATGTGAGGATCTGGCTGACCTTTGCCTTTGGGCTGGTGCTTTGCCTGATGCTGTCGGAGCAGATGCTCTCCAGGGCGCAGACTTATGAAACCCCCGTTCAGATGTTTGAACCCTTTATCTGGACCTTTGGAAACGGGCAGTCGGTGCTGCTGTCCACATTGCTTTTGCTGATCCTTTTCGCGGATATGCCCTTTTTTGACCAGACGGCCCCCTACCGGCTTGTGCGCATGGAGCGCGGGATCTGGCTTGCGGGACAGGTACTGTATGTGGCTCTCGCTGTAGCGGTCTATGATCTGTTCCTGCTGATCGCGGAGGCGCTGATCGCTATGCCCTTTGCATATGGCGGAAATGTCTGGAGCGAGACATCGGCGGCCTTTGCATACAGCGGGGAAGGGCTTTTGGGTGTGCCGGTTTCCCTGAAGACTATGGAAATCTCCACGCCTTACGGGTGCATGGCCCAGGTGTTTCTGCTGATGCTTTTGTATTCCCTTTTTCTTGCCTCTCTGATGCTGTTTTTAAATCTTACCTGGGGAAATGCCGCGGGAGTGCTGGGAGCGCTGCTGGTCAATCTGTACGGATATCTGCTGGATCCGGAGCTGATCAGGCAGATCTTCCATATCCCTTCCGGGGTGCTCTACCGTGCCAATGTGCTGTGCGGATGGCTGTCGCCTTTAAATCATGCCACTTTTCCCATGCATAACTTCGGCTATGACTACCTGCCGGGGATCGGGGTGAGCGCAGGCTTTTTTCTGGTCTGCACCGGCCTGTTCCTGGGGCTGTCCGTATCCAGGATGAGAAAGTACAATTTTATTTTTGCACAGGTGGAGGAGTGAGAGAAATGAAGGCTGCGGTAAGACTGATCAAAGTAACAAAATCTTTTCAGAAGGAGCGGGTGCTCAAAGGGATCACCCATTCCTTTGAGGCGGGAAAGATCCATGGGATCATGGGATTTAACGGCTCGGGAAAAACCGTGATGTTTAAATGCATCTGCGGATTTATGATCCCGGACAAAGGAAGGGTGATCGTGCAGGCGAGACAGATCGGGAAGGATACGGATTTTCCCCCGTCTGTGGGAATGATCATTGAAAGTCCGGGATTTCTTCCCCATTTGACTGGATTTGCCAATCTGAAGAGACTGGCGGCGATTAAGAGGCTGGTATCCGATGAGCAGATAAGGGAAAGCATTGCCCGGGTGGGACTGGATCCCTTTTCCAAAAAGAAGGTGGGACAGTATTCCCTGGGAATGCGGGAGCGTCTGGGGATCGCCCAGGCCATTATGGAAGATCCGAAGCTTCTGGTGCTGGACGAACCCTTTAACGGGCTGGATAAGAGAGGCGCCCGGGAGGTATGCGACCTGCTTGAAGAACTGCGGGGCAGAGGACGGACCGTCCTTGTGGCGGCCCACAATATGCAGGAGATGGAATCCTTATGCGACACGATCTGCGAGATGGACGCAGGCGTGCTCACACAGGTAAAGTAGAAGACGTACTGACGCTATGGTCAGGATAAAAAATTAGTGACAGATTTTATGAAAAGTAATCCTTCATCTTGAGACATAATTGTGCTACAATATATGTCCCAGGAACTGCAGGAGAGCAAGATGAGCTTTACTTCGGAGGCTCTGGATGAGCTTAATGTGGTAATGGAGGCTGTGCGCGAGATCATGAACACCACAGCGAAGGCGTTCATGAACGGAAACCAGGATGAAGGCAGCAAAGTGGCGCCTCTGGGAGTGGTGATCACTAATCTGTGCGACGAACTGAAGCATAATCATGTAATGCGTCTGGGAAACGGAGCCTGCGGTCTTGAACAGGGTACCGTCTTTAACGATGTCCTGAACAGTTTTACCCGTATTGCCGCCCACTGTGCAAGTATCATATCCGCCATGCAGAAAGCCGGCGAGGATAATGAAGACATCC
>DWXL01000190.1 GCA_019119235.1 Candidatus Blautia excrementigallinarum
ACTGGGGCGACAGGCGCCGCAGCATAACAGAACGAAGATGTTCTGAATAGATAACTGCCGTTCAGCCGTCTGTGACCATTCACAGATGCGCGGACGGCAGTTTTTTTCTAAGGAGGTAAAAAATGGGTCGGTATTTTATTAAGCGTTTGATCAGTACCATTCCTCTTTTGCTGGTAATTTCTTTCCTGGTATTCATGTTTATCCACATGATCCCCGGCGATCCGGCGAAGCTGATCGCAGGACAGGATTCCACACAGGCAGAGGTAGAAACTGTAAGAAAACAGCTCGGGCTGGATCAGCCCCTTTTAAAACAGTATGGCCAGTATATGAAGGGCCTTGTAACCGGTGATCTTGGAGATTCCATCCGAAACGGCAAATCCGTTGTGGAAACTATCGCTCCCAGACTGAAACCGACAATTATGCTTACCGTATCCGCCATGATCTGGGCGACGATCATCGGAGTTGCGCTGGGTATCATTTCCGCCGTATTCCATGGCAGGATCCTGGATTACGTGGGAATGATCATTGCGATCTCCGGAATATCCGTTCCCAGTTTCTGGCTGGGTCTTGAACTGATACAGGGATTCTCGGTGGCTCTGAACTGGCTTCCAACAGGAGGACTGGATTCCTGGCAGAGCTACATTCTTCCCTCGCTGACAATGGGAGCCGGAATCATGGCGATCCTGGCGCGTTTTACCCGTTCCTCCATGCTGGAGACAATGCGTGAGGATTATGTGCGTACTGCCCTGGCGAAAGGCCTGAAAGAATCCCTTGTAGTTATGCGTCATGCTTTTAAGAATTCACTGATCGAGATCATCACCGTTGCAGGTCTGCAGATCGGCGGTCTTCTTTCCGGTTCCGTTATGGCGGAAACAGTCTTCTCCATCCCCGGACTGGGACGTCTTCTGGTAGATTCCATTAACTTCCGTGATTATAAGGTAGTGCAGGCGCTGCTTCTGTTCTTCGCGGCAGAGTATATCTTCATCAATCTGATCGTGGATGTTCTCTATGGAGTGATCAACCCGAAAGTGCGTTATGATTAGGAGGGAAAAACATGGCACAGACAAATAAAAATTTAGGAAATAATAATTTTGCTGCTGCTGAAGAACTTCCCAAGGCGAAAAGCAGAGTAAAAGAATTTGTGAAGAAATTCTGCAAGCGCAAAACAGCAGTGATTTCACTTATATTTATCATATTTATTATTCTTATGGCGATCATCGCTCCCTTTATTGTTCCCTACGCGCCGGATCAGCCTGATTACATGAGTCTGCTCCAGGGACCCAGTTCCACACATATCTGGGGAACAGACGAGTTCGGGCAGGATGTATTCAGCCGTCTGATGGTAGGAAGCCGGCTTTCTCTTTCCTGCGCTCTGATCGCGACCATCGTAGGTACCATAGGAGGAGTAATCCTTGGCCTTATCGCAGGTTTTTACGGAGGATTCATTGATTCTCTGATCATGAGATGCTGCGACGTGCTCTTCGCATTCCCGGATATCCTTCTTGCCATCGCCGTTGTTGCGATCATCGGTCCCGGTATGGTCAACGTTATGATCGCTGTTGCGGTATTTACGGTGCCTTCTTTCGCCCGTATCATACGAAGCGCCACAATATCCGTCAAGGGATCCCTGTATGTGGAGGTTGCCCGTTCCCTGGGATGTAAGAACAGCCGTATCCTGTTTGTTCATGTATTCCCCGGAACCATCCAGTCCATGATCGTAAACTTTACCATGCGTATCGGTACCGCGATCCTGGCTGCATCTTCTTTGAGCTTCCTGGGATTCGGCGCGAACGTTACAGAGCCCGATTGGGGCGCGATGCTTTCCACCGGCCGTAACTACCTGAACACAGCGCCGCATATGGTACTGTTTCCCGGTATCCTGATTTTCCTTACCGTTCTCGCCTTCAATCTTCTCGGAGACGGTCTCAGGGATACTCTGGATCCGAAGATGAACTAGGGAGGGAGAAGCCATGTCAGAAAAATTATTGGAAGTAAAAAATCTCCGCACTGAATTCAAGCGGGATAAAACATGGGTCACGGCCGTAAATAATGTTTCCTTTTCCATCAATAAAGGAGAGATTCTGGGGCTGGTAGGAGAATCCGGATGCGGAAAATCCGTAACCTCTCTTTCCGTAATGCGTCTCCTTGCCAGAAACAGCAAGATATCCAGCGGAGAAGTAATCCTTAACGGACATGATCTCTTAAAAGAAGACAAAAAAGGGATGAGGAAAGTCAGAGGCCGTGAAGTGGCTATGATCTTCCAGGAGCCCATGAACTCCCTGAATCCCTGTATGAGAATTGAAACACAGCTTACGGAGGCGATCCTCCTTCATAACGACTTTTCCAAGGAGCAGGCCCACCAGAGAGCTGTTGACGTACTGAAATCCGTAGGTATCCCGGAGCCGGAGATGACTCTCAGGAGTTATCCTCATCAGCTTTCCGGCGGTATGTGCCAGCGTGTTATGATCGCTATGGCGATGTCCTGCGAGCCGGAGCTTCTTATCGCGGACGAGCCCACCACCGCTCTTGACGTTACCATCCAGGCTCAGATCCTGGAGCTGATGGAAGATATCCGCGCGAAGAGGAATACCGGAATCCTTATGATCACTCACGACCTGGGCGTAGTAGCGGAAATGTGCAGCAGAGTGGTTGTTATGTACGCGGGCAGGATCGTGGAGGAAGCGTCTGTTGAGGATCTGTTCGCGAATCCTAAACATCCCTATACTCAGGGACTGATCGCTTCCGTACCGAAGCTGGGAAGCGGCGTAAGCTCACTTCCCTCTATTCCCGGAAGCGTTCCGGATCTTTCTGTAATGCCCCAGGGATGTAAATTCGCACCCAGATGTAAATACGCGACAGATATCTGCCGCCAGCAGGAGCCGGAGCTTCAGACTGCAGGAGACGGCCGGAGATGCAGGTGTCACCATACAGATAATCTTGGAAAGGAGGCGTAAGGGCTATGAGCGAAACACTGGTATCTGTAAAAAATATATCCAAAACATTTGCCGCAAACAAAGGAATGTTTTCCAAGAAGAAATTCGTTCATGCTGTAAATGACGTATCCTTTGATATCAAGACCGGAGAGACATTTTCTCTGGTAGGCGAGTCCGGATGCGGAAAATCCACCACAGGAAAACTGATCGATCACCTGATCACTCCGGATTCCGGAGAGATCTGGTTTGAGGGAAAAGAAATTTCCAAAATTTCACAGAATGAGATGCGTCCTTTAAGATCCGATATCCAGATGGTATTTCAGGATCCCTACGGATCGCTGAATCCCAGAATGAAAGTTCAGGATCTTATCGGGGAACCGCTTCTTATCCATACAAATATGACGGCGGGAGAAAGACTGAAAAAAGTTCATGAGCTTCTTCAGGTTGTTGGTCTCAGCCCTTCCCACGGAGAGCGTTATCCTCATGAGTTTTCCGGCGGCCAGCGCCAGCGTATCGGTATCGCCAGGGCTCTTACCGTGAATCCCAAGCTGATCATTGCCGACGAGCCCGTATCCGCTCTGGATGTGTCCATTCAGGCGCAGGTACTGAACCTTCTGCAGCAGCTGCAGGAAGAATATAATCTGACTTACCTGTTCATTTCCCATGACCTGAGCGTTGTGGAAATGATCTCAGACAGGATCGGCGTTATGTATCTGGGAACTATTGTGGAGACGGCAGACAAGAAAGAGCTTTATGCTCATCCCAAGCATCCCTATACGAGAGCTCTGCTTTCCGCTGTACCCATCCCGGATCCTGAGAAAAAATCAAAACGTATCATTCTTCAGGGAGATCTGCCCAGTCCCAGCAATCCGCCAAGCGGCTGTCTGTTCCACACAAGATGTCCGCATTGTACGGAGAAGTGCAGGACCCAGCGTCCGGAGCCGGTAGAGGTTGCACCGGGACATGTAGTGAAATGTCATTATCCGGATCTCAG
>DWXL01000191.1 GCA_019119235.1 Candidatus Blautia excrementigallinarum
AGAGAGACGGCCTGCATGATCCGGTTGTCTTCAAGAGTCCGGAGAGTGAGAGATCCGTTTCTCCATTCCGCGGGAAGTCCGGAATGTTTCAGATAGCCGAAGGCCTTCTGGTCGTCCGAGGTGCGCAGAAGCAGTCTGGAACGGCTGTGCTCGTGAAGAACCGGCAGACTGTCCTGAAATACCAGTTCACCCTGATCAATGATGCCGACATGGGTGGCCATCTGGTCGATCTCGGCGAGAAGATGACTGGAGATCATGACCGTAATGCCGAATGCTTTGGGAAGAGATGAGATCAGTTCCCGCATTTCCTGGATGCCGGCAGGATCCAGGCCGTTGGTGGGTTCGTCCAGAAGAAGGATCTTCGGATTTCCCAGAAGAGCGGCGGCCAGGCCGAGACGCTGTTTCATGCCAAGGGAATACTGGCTGACTTTTTTGTTCTGCTGATCTTTCATGCGTACAATCTGCAGGACCCTGGGGATCTCTGTTTCCGGGAGATTTTTCAGCGTGCAGATGATCTGAAGGTTTTCCTTTCCACTTAAATGTCCGTAATAGGCAGGCGACTCGATCAGAGAGCCGGTAGAAGAAAGAATACCCAGACGGTTTTTCGGGGTGACTTCTTTTCCGAGGATAGTGATGTTTCCGGCTGTTGGTTTTACAAGACCAAGCAGCATCTTCAAGGTGGTGGATTTTCCTGCGCCGTTTGGTCCGAGAAAACCGTAAATACTTCCTCCCGGCACGCGAAGATCAAGCTGATCCACAACGACCTTTGACTTGTACTTTTTTGTAAGAGATTCTGTAGCAATAACAGGTCCCATAAATAATACCTCCTTCATTTCTCAAAATAAAATAAGAATACGCCGCATACGTCTTTTGACCGGGGACATATGCTCTTTACAGAAAACACTATAAAGCATCAGGCTTATAAGAGACTTAATCAAACCTTATTTTTTCCTTAAATCTGCCGGAAAGCTATTGGAATGGAAAGCCGGGAGCAGTTATAATAGGGAACAGAGAAAAGAAACGATATGGAGGAAAGATCTCATGGATATCCATCAATATAA
Source organism: Candidatus Blautia excrementigallinarum (assembly GCA_019119235.1). Taxonomy (GTDB): domain Bacteria; phylum Bacillota; class Clostridia; order Lachnospirales; family Lachnospiraceae; genus Blautia_A; species Blautia_A excrementigallinarum. The sequence continues at coordinate 1,062 of DWXL01000191.1, forward strand.
GATCATGCTCGTGGACGACAATCATGATCTGTCGGAAATGATCGCCGGGATTTTGCGTCAGAGCGGATATGAGAATATTGTAACGGCAGGAAGTGTGGCGGAGGCTCTGGATGTATTTCAGAGAGAGCTGCCCGATATGGCGGTGCTGGACGTGATGCTTCCGGATGGAGATGGCTTCCGGCTGTTTCAGAAACTGAGAGAAAAATCTCAGATCCCGATTCTTTTTCTTTCCGCAAAGGATGAGGACAGAGACAGGCTGTTTGGTCTGGGCCTTGGCGCGGACGATTATATTACCAAACCTTTTTTGCCGCCGGAGCTGGTGCTGCGTATCAGCGCCATTCTGAAAAGGGCATATCAGTTCGGAAAGGAAACCGGGACAGAGGATGTTTCTGTTCTGTGTCTGGGAGAATGTCAGGTGCTGTTCGATTATGGAATCGTGCGCAGAGGAGAGAAGGAAACGCCTCTCACTGCGAAAGAACTTGCCCTTCTGAAAAAGCTGAATGAAAACAGAGGAAAGATCGTGACTTTCGACGCCCTGTGCAGCGCTGCCTGGGGTGATTCCTATTATGGATATGAAAATACTCTGATGGTGCATATCCGGCATCTGAGAGAAAAGATAGAGGAAGATCCTTCGCATCCCCGCTGGCTTCTTACCGCCCGGGGACTGGGATACCGTCTGGCAAAGGAGTAAGTATGAAGAGTCTTTTGAAAATCATTTTCCGTTATTCTGTTACCGCAGGGGTCATTATTTTTGCCATGCTGATTTTTAATGTGGCGGCGTTTATGTACTGGGGATACAGAACAATAAAATCTGATACAAACGCGAAATTCAGCAGAGGGGCCATAGAAGAGATCGGGCAGGAGCTTTACCAGGAGGATGGGCGCTGGGAAATTACCGGATCGGGTATTGAAAAGATGAAAAATATGGAATGTCAGTGGGTGATGGCTCTGGACGATCAGGGAAGGGTGGTCTGGGACTGGCAGCTTCCGGAGGATTTTGCCCTTTCATACAGTCTGAAGGATGTGGCGGTCTTTACAAGATGGTATCTTCACGATTATCCTGTGGCCGTGTGGCAGTCCGGTGATCTTCTCCTGGTAGTAGGGCTGGATAAAGAAACATATATGAGGTTCAGCGAACTGTTTCCACGTAGCAACGTGGATGGGATTCCGGCATATCTCAGGCTGGCGTTTACCGTAAATACAGTTCTGATCCTGTTTTTTGTCCTTCTTCTGGGATATCGGTTTTATAAGGCTCTGAAACCAATAGGAAAAGGTATTGAAAAACTCTCAAGACAGGAACCGCTGCATCTGAAAGAAAAAGGAATGGCGGGAGATCTGGCGGGACAGCTTAACAGGTCTTCCTCTGTCCTGCAAAAACAGAAGGAAATGCTTTCCAGAAGAGATCAGGCCAGGACAGAGTGGATCGCCGGCGTATCCCACGATATCCGTACGCCGCTTGCGCTGATCCTGGGGTATTCGGACAAGCTGAAAAAGGAAGAAAATCTAAGCGGGGACGCAAAAAAATCAGCAGAGATCATCTGCCGCCAGAGTCTTATCATAAGCCAGCTTATCGACGATCTGAACCTGACTTCAAAACTGGCATATCAGGCGCAGCCGTTGAAAAAATCCCTCTGTTCTCCGGCACAGATTCTGCGGGAATGCGCGGCGGATATGTATAATGAGGAGACTGGCGGAGAGGTTGCGGAAGAGAATACCGATATAGAACTTATCATAGATCCGGAAACGGAGAAGACAAAAATAACCGCCGACGCCGGACTTCTTAAAAGGGCTCTGCGGAACCTGATCGGAAACAGTGTGCGGCACAATCCCGGAGGCTGTCGTGTGACTGTGCGGCTTTATATAAAAGAAAAACAGATCATCTGGGAGGTAAGAGATTCCGGAAAGGGAATCCCGGAGGCTGTTGTGGAGAATATGGACAGTCAGACAGAGAAAATACATATTATGGGATTGCGGCTAGTCAGACAGATCGCGAAAGCTCACGGCGGGGATCTGGTTTTCTGCCGGAGAGAGACGGGCTGTTATGATGCGGAGATGGTAATTCTATTGTACGGATAAAAATACAAATATATAGAAAGATCTTCTTGAATTTTACACTTTAATGTGCTAATATCTGAATCAGACAAGGATGTCAGAGTACGTCACGTACTCCGGCATCCTTTCTTTTTTGCTCCGGAGCAGTAAAAAAGACGAGGAGGATGAAAAAATGAATACTGGAAATACAGCTTTTATGCTTATCTCTACGGCCTTTGTGTTTTTTATGACGCCGGGTCTGGCTTTTTTTTACGGCGGACTGGTGCGGAGAAAAAATGTGTGCAGCACCATGATGGCCTG
>DWXL01000192.1 GCA_019119235.1 Candidatus Blautia excrementigallinarum
TTCGGTCTCTTAGCGCCGTATTTGGAGCGGGCCTGTTTTCTGTTGGCTACGCCTGCAGTATCCAGTGTACCTCTGATGATATGATATCTGGTACCCGGCAGGTCCCTAACTCTTCCTCCACGGATAAGAACAACGCTGTGCTCCTGAAGGTTGTGTCCCTCTCCAGGAATGTAGCTTGTTACCTCGATGCCGTTGGAAAGACGAACTCTGGCGATCTTTCTAAGAGCTGAGTTAGGTTTCTTAGGGGTAGCAGTCTTAACTGCTGTACAAACGCCACGTTTCTGCGGTGCGGACTGTTCAACTGCTTTCTTTCTTAAAGAGTTGAATGTTCTCTGCAGAGCAGGTGCTGTAGATTTCTTTACAGATGTCTGACGTCCTTTTCTTACTAACTGGTTGAATGTTGGCATTCCATTTCACCTCCCGATTATTTTCTCTGTGGGTTTCCCACAGGGTTTTGCGGTTGCTATTGTCAAATTTCCGCGCACAAAAAAGCCGGCGCTTTTCTGCACGCCAGCTAATTATATCCCGTTGAAAAACGCCTGTCAAGGTATTTTACAGGAAATTTACTTAAAATATTCACAGAAGATCCGCCCGGAACGCGCCTTCGGGACAGCGCTCCAAAGCGAACGGCGTCTCACGCGTCCTCCTGCTCTTCATAGGACATTTCCCAGATATCCGCGAACACCGCCAGCGGACAGTCCGTGAGAAGGCACATCAGAAGAAAGCATTCGTAGGGATTCACAATATAAATCTCACTCATCCCGCACTTATGAAGGACCTCCTGGATCTCATCCAGGAAATACCGATATCTCACATAAGGATCTTCATCCTGTTTCTCCTGGGATACAATGAAGAATTCCAGAGTGATAAGATCGAACCTCTCCACCGGGAATTTATGGTTCAGGATGCTGTTGATCCTCTGTCTGCTGAAACGCTTCTGGCTGAAATGTTTCGCCAGGATCGACGCGGACATCTTCCTGAGATTGCCCATTTTGTTTACAGGGATACCGCTGCAGATCACTTTTTCCACATCAGAATCTGTGATGTCGTCCACGGTCCATATTTTCCCACGGTCTTTTTCTTCCTCGTCCCCCTGATACATATCCGCGATTATTTTTTTCGCTTCCGTGAGCAGACGGACGAATTCCCGGAAGGCCATGCTCTTCTCGGACATGGGATCGTCGGTTCCGGCTTTGAGATAGGCAAGATACTGAAAGAGCTTGTCTTCTGTATCCAGACAGAGCGCTCCCGTATACACCTTCGCCGCCTCCGTATAACTGCCGTCAGGCTCAAGCTCGCCATAACGCTTCTTATATTCTTCCGCTTTGTGATAACCCAACTGTTTCATATAACAGTACCAGTAGATCACTTCTTCGGGATTGTGGAAATCATAATCCTGCTCCCTGAGAACCCGGGTGAGAAAATCCGACACGTCATCTGCCGTCATCTTAAGGCCGAATCCCAGGAGAAAAACCGTCTCCCTTTTCACCGAAGCCTGAGTGAGCCAGTTGTTCACCAGAGACGTCAGTTTCGTGGATGTGGGATTCATGGATTTCGGGGTGGAAGTCTCATGAAAGGATTCCACCACGATGTCGCGGTAAATATCCTGCGTCACTTCGCCGAAAGGCTCCTCCAGTCCCGCTCTCTCATAGATATATCGTTTCAGGTGATCCCCGAAAGACACCAGTTCCATTTCCTTATAAAGATAATGGAAGATTACGTCAGCATCTTCTTCTTCAAACCCATCCAGGCTTACCACCTGCCGGAATCTCTGGGCCGCTTTTCTGGTAAATTCAAAATCTTTCACCGAATCAAAGGCGACCGTCTGTTCAAAATCAAGATCCTGCATTCTGTTCTTCATTACATTTCACCTTTTATCTTCCAAGTATTCTGTCAAGGAGAGAACGCAGTATTCCGCCCTTCTGTTCTCTGATCTCGCACAGAATCAGTGTGGCGTTGTCTCTCCCGCCTTTTTTCAATGCTCTGTCAAGAAGAATCTCCACTGTCTCATTCACCGGAATCTCTCTGGCAAGAATATCCGCAATCTCCCCGTCGGAAAGCATATCTGTGATGCCGTCCGAGCAGATCAGATATCTCGTTCCTGTTCCGGCCGTCTCCCTGATTATGGCAGGTTCCAGTTCCATACTGTCCGCAGGAATTCCCACATACTGCGTAAGCGGAGCCTTGCCGAACAAGGAGCCTCCCCATATGTGATCCGTGGATATCTGCCGGAAGTGCCCGTCCGATACCTGATAGATCCGGCTGTCGCCCAGATTACAGCCGTACACCGCTTCCTCCCCGAACAAAAGCACCGCCGCCGTGGTTCCCATACTCCGGATTTTGTTCTCGTCGCCATATCTGCAGACAGCCTCATTCATCTCCCTGCAGAGTTTCGCAAGGAACTCTTCCGGTTCCTCACCGATCATCTTCCGGTTCCTCTGATAAAATTCTCCACAGGACTGCGCAGCCAGATAAGAGGCCATCTCGCCGCAGCTCTCGCCCCCCATTCCATCGAAAACAGCCAGCAGAGGCAGCTCTCTCTGGTGGATATTCCCGGTGCGGACATGGCCCGCACCCTGATTGTCCGCAGGCAGGAACTCACCGCAGCACCAGAAATTATCTTCATTATTACTGCGCACCTTTCCTTTATGGCATGCGCAGGCATATTCAATCTGATACTTCATTATCCGTCCCTTCTCCCGATGATACTGTACCGCCTCCCAGTTCTTCTCTGTATTCCTCTGCAAGATTCAGATATTTCTCTCCCCGTTCCGTGTATGTTTTATTATCTGTCTCATTATCATGAACAACATTATCCTGATCGATCCACCGGATCAGACGGCCATTATCAAAGTAATACAGTTCTATCATCTGCTCTCCTTCTGGCAGTTCCGGAATACAGTTGTGATCCGCCCATATGTACGCGAAGAACAGCTCGCCGTCCCAGTAATAGTATTCCTCATAATATCCGTCCTGTGAAAGATCCGGATAAACCAGCACTTTCATAACCTGCCCTTCCTGGTCAAGATAGCTGATCTTCCCCTCCTTCTCAGAACCGATCCAGTTGTAATTATTAAGATTATCGGTGATCTCCGTAGCATGTTCCTGTATCGTCTCCAGTTTCTCCTGGAGCTGCTGGTTCTCTGCCGTGATCATCGTCTCCGCCACAGACTGCTTCAGCCGCTGAAGTTCGGCATTCTCGCGCACCAGCCAGATAAAAACGCCGATAATCACACATACTGCCGCAAACATTGCAATCACAGCCACCACAAGTGGATCGAATGGAGCCTTCTTTTTCTTTTTACGCACGGGTGCTTTGCTTCCTGAAGTCCTCTTCCCGGCCGGGCGTCTGCTCCGGAAAGATCCGCCGGATCCTGCACGTTCCTGTCTTTCTGCCGTCTCCGCTTTTCTCTGTCCGGACGCCCTGACAGGTGTATCCTCCTTCCGTCTTTCAGACGCCGGGCTCTGCACGCTCTCCGGTGTCCTTCCGTCTTTCACTGCTTCCAGCGCTTCACGGAATTCTTCTGCCGTCTGATATCTGTCTTCCCGGTCATAAGCGCAGGCTTTCAGGATCACCTCCGACAGCCCCGTCCCCGCGTCCGCCGGCGGCGGCAGTTGCTCGCCCGACATCCGTCTGGTGAGAGCGTTTTCTTTATCTCTGTAGGTGATAAGCTGTTTCTCCAGATTGATAAACGGGATACGGTTATGATTTCTCAGCTTATAAAGAACGATCCCGAGAGAATAAATATCCGCCCGGCTGTCGTATTCTTCTCCCTTATACATCTCCGGCGCCATATAGGAAAAAGTACCCTTCTTCGAAAGGCCGGATGCACTGCGATCCAGCTCCCTGGCAATACCGAAATCCCCCAGCTTGAATTCCCCGAATCTGGATACAAAAATATTCTCCGGCTTGATATCTCTGTGGATGATATTTTGCTTCTGGCAGTATTCCAGAGCCCTGCAGAGATCAGTACCAAGCTGAACGACGTCTTTCTCTGTCAGCTCCCTTCCCTCGCAGAATTCCAGAAAACTGGTAAGATACTCCATCCGTATATAAATATCCCATCCGATATCATCTAGGTACTCCACCACCTTGTAGTCCTCTACCGAAACCACATGAGAATTCCCCCGGAAATATTCCATGGTACTGACTTCCTGTATGCAGTCGTCTACCATGCTGTGGAAATATTCCCGGACTGATCCGTCGTCATGGAACTCAGAACGGGCGCTGTCCAGCTCCCCCTGACTGGATGGTATGGTAATGATCTTGATCGCAGAGTAAAATGTCTTACCCTGCTCAGTCCGCCTCGCCTTATAAACCTTGCCGAAAGATCCTTCCCCGATCTTCTCGACGATCTCCCATTCCGGCCACACGGAAACCGGAAGCTGCTTCTCCATTCTGTATCCCCCCTTTCCCCCGGAATTTGCTGTCTTCAGCTGACATCGGCGTTTCAATACCTTCTCGTTTTTCGTGTACTCATTATATCACGGCATCCCTCCTCTGTCTGTATTTTTCGATTTTCTTCCAGATTTTTTCACACAATCTTAAGAAACTTTTCACAAAAAGACCCCCGGATCTCAGATCCGGGGGCCAGTAATTGAACTATAATTTATTCTTCCTCAGATACAGTTGTTTCCTCCGTCGGGTCTTCCGTCGCTTCCACAGCTTCATCCACAACTTCTGCCGGAATCTCTGTATTCTCATCCTCAACAGTGATCACTTCATCTTCAACGATTTCTTCCGGAACATTCGCAGCTTCCGGAAGTCCGCTGTCCAGGCTGATCTCTCTGTATCTCTTCAAACCGGTTCCCGCAGGAATCAGCTTACCTATGATGACGTTTTCCTTCAGGCCTACAAGGTGGTCCACCTTGCCCTTGATAGCGGCCTCGGTAAGAACCTTGGTCGTCTCCTGGAAGGATGCCGCGGACAGGAAGGAATCTGTAGCCAGGGAGGCTTT
>DWXL01000024.1 GCA_019119235.1 Candidatus Blautia excrementigallinarum
TTTCCTGCTTTCAGCACCTCAAGAACTGCGGAAATCTCATCAGGAGAGAAATTGAGACCGCTGTTTTTTCCCTGCGCCGCGGCGCTCATAAGAAAAGGCAGCATATCGGAAGGACTTTTTCCGTTTCCCTGTTCCGCGAGGCTCTGAAGCATTTCCAGTTTGGAGCGGTCCATGTTTTTGAGTTTTGGGTCATTCTGCCAGTTTTTATCCATAATACCCCTCCTTATATTATTCGTTCATGATCTGAATGATCTGTATCATGGCCAGCATACTGGTAAGCTGATCCAGCTGCTGCCGGTTCTTTCCGGCGCTGTATTTTCGGATATCCTGTATCATATCCATTACGTCCGTATTCTCCGCCGCGCAGACCTGCATGTTTTCTGCGTGTCTGAAAATGGAAATGGTGTTTGAAAGCTCCTGCATTTTTGCGTAAACAGAAAGAATCTGACGCCCTGCGGGAGGAAGATAAGGGACGGCGGCTTTCAGCATCTGCGTGCGGTCGTCTGTCACCATCTGGTCAAGAGCTGTCTGGGAGATAGATTCCTGTTCCATAGAGCGAAACTCCTTTTTTATGAATTTATGTTCCCTGGATTTTTTATATGACAGCACACCATATAGAATTTCTGTCTCTTTTGTGTTGTTTTCATTCCGTATACACCCGGCGCAAAGACGTCATATAATATTATGGCAGAAACTTTTCTGTTCGCTGGCTCCGAGTACAGCGCGGACAGATAAAGACTGCTTCGGAAAGGAGAATGAATGTATGGAATCAGAACGTGAAAAACTGATACTGGATGGCAACGCCTTTTATGAGATAGATCTTGACTGCCAGAAAGAAAAAGAACAAAAAAGACAAAAGCGAAGCGTATATGACAACCGGAAAAACCGAGAACAGAAATATCAGAAATGATGAAAAAGGGACTGCCGGTGAGACAGTCCCCTTTTTGAGCAGTTTACAGAGCAGCTTCCGAAATTGATCAGCAGCCGCATCCGTTGTTTCCGCCGCATCCGCCGCAGAGAAGAAGCAGGATCACGATCAGCCAGCAGCAGTCGCCGTTATTGCCGCCGAACCCGCATCCGTTATTGTTTCCGCAGCAGCACATCAGAATGATGATCCAGAGAATACAGCTGCAGGAATTGCCGCCGAAGACGCCGTATCCGGAGTTACCGCAACCGCATCCACAGCCGCATCTTTCCTCGCAACCACAGTTTGTAGCAGCTAAATCACTCATTGTAAATTCCTCCAGAAATTAGTTTACAGTTCATTCTATGCTTTCTGCATGTCCGTGGTGCCTGCCTGGAATTGACAGTGAAGTCTGTATTCAGTATACTTTTTACAGTTGTACAGAATTCAGCGCGGCTTTTTATAAGGAGGCGGTATTATGTATCCATATATGGAAACGGTTTTCTTTGCGGCGGGGATCATACTGCTTTTTCTTCTCTGGATCTTGTATGAAGACAGAAAAAGACGTAAGATAATCTGCAGGAAAATACGGCGGATCTACGGTAATGTCCCGGAAAGAGAGTATTCTCCCGGAGATATTGAAACAATTTCCCATTATTTCCGCCGGAAGGCAGGCGAAAATTTTTTTATCGACGATATTACGTGGAATGATCTGGATATGGACAGGGTTTATATGCTGATCAATCAGACAATGTCCTCTCCGGGAGAAGATGTCCTTTACGAGATGTTGAGAACTCCTGTTTTTGATAAAACAGAAATGGAAAGACGGGAAAAACTGATCCGGTTTTTTGCCGAGAATCCGGGAAAAAGAGAAGAGATGGAGATCCTTTTGTCCGCAGTGGGAAAGACGAGATACGGATCTCTTTCTGACACGATCCTGGCGCTGGAAGATGCGAAAGAGGTGGCGGCTTCGTCTCACTGGATCATGCTTTTCCTTCTCGTCGCGGCTCTTGGATCCATTCCCGTATGGCCTGTGTACGGTTTCCTGAGTTTTATACTTTTAAGCTGTATAAACGTTGTATTTTACTATGTGGGTAAAGACAGGGCCGGAATCGAAGCATATCTCGAATGCTTTTCCAGCCTCCTGAGAATGCTTGGGATTGCAGCCCGTGCGGATACGGTAAACTGGCCGGAAACCAGGGAACACATGGAGCGTATCCGCAAAGGTGTGAAAGCGTTCGCTTCAATAAAAAGAAAAGCGTTCTTTCTTACCGGGAAAAACGACGGCACAGGAAACCCGGCGCAGATCCTTATGGATTATCTGAGAATGGTATTTCATCTGGATATACTTGTTTATAATTCCGTTCTCAGGGAAGTCAGGGGAAAATCAGAAGAGATCATGGGCATACTGGACAGTCTGGGAGAACTGGACGCTCTGATCTCTGTGGCGTCTTTCAGGGAGATGCTGCCTCAATGGTGCCGGCCAGATTTTACAGAATGGACGTCGGGCCATATTAAACTCTGTGTGGAAGACCTTTATCATCCGCTGATCAGCGAACCTGTGGCAAACAGCATTACAGCTGAAAACGGAATCCTTGTAACAGGCTCCAACGCTTCCGGTAAGTCCACTTTTCTGAAAAATATCGCCTTGAACAGTATTCTGGCCCAGACCATATTTACCTGCACGGCAGCTTCCTACCGGGCTCCTTTTCTCAAGGTGATGACTTCCATGGCTCTGCGGGACGACCTTACCGGCGGCGAAAGTTACTTTATTGTTGAAATCAGGTCTCTGAAAAGGATTCTGGATGAGAGCGGCAGGAAGGAACCTCTTCTTTGCATCATAGATGAAGTGCTTCGGGGCACGAATACCGTTGAGAGAATCGCCGCGTCTTCGCGTATCCTGAAGGCGCTGGATCATGACTGGGTGCTTCCTGTGGCCGCGACCCATGATATAGAATTATCCTATATTCTTGAAAATCTCTACAGTAATTTCCATTTTGAGGAGGAGGTTCTGGACGACGGAGTGGTTTTCAATTACATGCTCCAGCCGGGAAGGGCTGTCACCAGAAACGCGATTAAACTGCTAAGACTTATGGATTATGATCCGGAAATTGTGTCAGAAGCCGCTGAAGCCGCAATATATTTTGAAGAAACCGGTCTGTGGAAAAAAATTAAATAATTATATTTTTTTAACATATTTCATACGAAACTGAGAATAAAACATAAAAATTTAGTTGCAAATTGCAATATGCTGGGCTATAATGCTATCAGTGCTGTGACCAGAATTAAATATAACTGCAAAGGAGAGGATATCAATGCCTGAAAAAGGATTGTTTGATATACATTGTCATATTATTCCCTCCGTGGATGACGGCGCTGACACAAGAGAAGAAGCAGTAAGAATGCTTCGCATGGAATACAGGCAGGGTGTCAGGAAAATTATCGCCACGCCACATTTCAGGCGAAGAATGTTCGAGACTCCGCTGGAACAGATCAAAGAACAGTTTGAAATACTGAAAGAAGACGCGGCCGGTGTTGCCGGAGACTTGGAACTGTATCTTGGCTGCGAATTCCACACAAACATGGAAATGGTGGAAATGCTGAGAACAGGACAGATAACGACAATGGCCGGATCCCGCTATGTACTTACAGAGTTTTCCGGAAGTTCCGAGAGTTCCTACATCAGGGAGCGCCTTTATTCGCTTCTTTCCCATGGATATCGTCCCATAGTGGCTCATGTTGAACGATATGAAGCTATGCGGAAGAATTTTTCACTGGCGGAGGAGATTGCAGATATGGGTGCTTTTATTCAGGTTAATGCAGACAGCATCCTGGGAAAAGACGGATTCGGTGCAAAAAGATACTGCGGAAAGCTTCTGAAAGCCGGTCTCGTTCATTTCGCGGGTTCTGACTGCCATGGAAGTTCACGGCGGATTTCCAGGATTGGAGAAGCTTATGATTATGTCAGCAGAAAAGTGGGAAAAATATATGCAGACCGGATTTTTATTGAAAATCCGCAGAAAATTTTAGACAATGCGAAAAACAGGAAGGGAAGATAAGATGGAACACCAAAATCTACAGGACACAACAGATGATATTGAAATTGATTTAATGGAACTTCTCCATGTGCTGCTGAACAGATGGTGGATCATTATTCTGTCAGGTATACTTGGCGGTCTGATCTTTATAGCTGTAACAGTTCTGTTCATCACGCCTCAGTATCTGTCCACGACTAAAATGTATGTGCTGAGTAAGCAGGACAGTAATACGATCACCCAGCAGGATATGCAGACCAGTCTTTCTCTTACGAAGGACTATGCAGAGCTTATCAAGAGCCGTACAGTAACCGAGGGAGTGATCACACAGCTTGGACTTGATCTTACACATGAAGAGCTGCTCGATAAAATGACAGTGGATTCCGCAACTGATACGCGAATCCTTTCTATTTCTGTGAAAGATGAAGATCCGTATAAAGCCTGTGAAATAGCAAATTCAATCCGTGACGTTGCCGCGAACCATATTAAAAATGTAATGGATATCGACGCGGTCAATGTTGTTGAGACAGCCAATATCCCAGAAGAAAAAGCAAGCCCCAGTATTAGTAAGAACGGAATCATAGGATGTATTCTGGGCGTGTTCTTATCTGTGGCTGTCGTTCTGATCAGCTATATGGTAAATGATACGATCAAAACCCAGGACGATGTTGAAAGATATCTCGGTCTCAGTACTCTGGGTACTATCCCGCTTACAGAAACCGAGAAGAAAAAAAGGAAAAAGAAACAGAAACGTGGAAGAGGGAGAAGATGACCATGAAAGAAGTAAATATACATCGCCAGGAACTGGATTACAGTGCCAATGAATCATATAAATCTCTTCGTACAAATCTTCTGTTCTGCGGCGAAGAAAAAAAGGTAATTGCAATTACAAGCTGTACGCCTAATGAGGGAAAGAGTACAGTGTCCCTGAATCTTGCTCTGTCGCTTTCTGACTCAGGAAAAAAGGTTCTGTTTATTGACGCCGATCTTCGGAAATCTGTACTGCTCGGCAGGACAGAGGCAGACGGTGAGATAAGAGGTCTGTCACATCTACTGTCTCATCAGGATACAGTGGAAGATATCATTTACGCGACGAATTATCCGAATTTTCATATCATATATGCGGGAACCATGCCGCCGAACCCGGCAGAGCTCCTCGGCGGGAAATATTTCAAGAGATTTCTTCAGGCAGTACGCAAAGTTTATGATTATGTGATCATAGATACACCGCCTCTTGGCAGTGTCATCGATGCGGCTGTTATTGCTGACGAGTGCGACGGTTCCATTATAGTTCTGGAATCCGGCGTGATCAGTTATCGCTTTGCACAGGAGGTAAAAGACCAGCTTCAGAGGAGTAACTGCCCTGTCCTTGGAGTTATCCTGAATAAGGTGGATATGAGCAAACAGGGATATTACGGTAAATACTACGGGAAGTATTATGGTAAATACTACGGGAAGGATAAGAGAAAATCATAATAAGGAGCGGTTACGATATGGCAAAGAAACTGATAGTGATTATGATTTTTCTGTGTGCTGTATTTACGTGTGTGATTGTATATACAAGACAACAGACGGACGGTGAAGGTCCGGAGATCGTTGCAGACGATTCTGATCTTACTCTTTACAGAGACGATATGACGGAACCGGAACTGCTGGAAGGTATGAGCGCTATTGACGAAAAAGATGGAGATGTTTCTGATACGCTTACTGTAGAATCTGTTTATAACGTCGATGATTCTACTGTAGTGGTTTCTTATGCTGCCAAAGATACTGACAACAATGTCACCAAGTTTAAGCGCACACTTAAGGCAGAGCCGGAAGATGAGGAAGATGATCCGGAAGAAGAGACGGAGGAGACCTCTTCGGATTCCGCTGAAAGCAGTGAAGACAGTGCCGGTGATGAAAAAGATGATAACAGTGAAAATGTTTCCATGACACCGACACAGACTCCGCCCGAAGATGAGGCTGAGGTACTGAAAGAAGAGCAGGAGGCGGAAGCTGCGGCTATGCCTTCCCAGAATCCGCGAATTTATCTTACGGATTATCTGGTTACCCTGTCTGTGGGCGCTCCCTGGAATCCGCTGGATTATGTTTCCGAAATTACAGACGACGCTGATGATACTTTCGCGCTGTGGCGGAAGATCCAGGTTGCAGACGAGGTCAACACCAGTGCTGCGGGAACTTATGAATGCACGTATTATGTAATTGACTCACAGGGTAATATTTCCAATAACGCAACCATTCGAGTGGTTGTGGAATAATTATTGCACAGGAAGTGAAAATATGAGAATCAACAGACGAAGAGACAGACTGCCGGGCACGATTATCACACTTATACTTTTTCTGGCTGTTCTGGCATTTACCGTTCTTCTGCTGTATACAAATCTTATACCAATGAAGTATATCGGGATCATTTTTCTCGGCCTTCTGATACTGGTCCTTCTTATCCATCTTCTGGTTCTGAAATTCCGGAAGAAAGTACGTTTCTGGATCGGTGTCGTACTGTCGGTGATTCTTCTGCTTATACTTGGCGGTGTAAGTTTCTATATCCACAAAACAGTATCCTCTCTGGACACGATCACAGGGGTAAACAAGGATACAGTCGAAGTGGGAGTTTATGTTATGCAGGACGATCCGGCACAGACTATGCATGATGCAGCCGGTTATTCTTTTGGAATTCTCAGCGAGCTGGACCGCGGGAATACAGATGCTGCTCTGGAACAGATCTATTTCGAGACCGGAAGTGAGATTTCTCCCACAGAGTATAACAGTCTCACTGAACTTGCAGATGGAATAACATCAGGAGACTGTCAGGCGGTGATCATGAACAGCGGATATCTGGCAGTACTGGATCAGATGGACGGATACAGTTCTTTTTCCTCTCAGATCCGCAACATTGCATCTTACAGGATAGAGTCTGTTGTAGAGAGGAAAGAACCAGAAACTACAGTTGCTCCTGAAAATGACTCTGTGGCATCTGATGAGGATACGGCAGACGATGCAGTGACAGATGAGGTTTATACGATTTATATCAGTGGTATTGATACGCGGGGAGGCATGACGGCGTCCAGTCTCAGTGACGTTAATATCCTGCTTACGGTAAATACACGTACCAGGCAGGTC
>DWXL01000193.1 GCA_019119235.1 Candidatus Blautia excrementigallinarum
GTTACCGGCGAGGGAAGCCTGCAGATGAATATTCAGGAGCTGCAGACTATCCGTCACAACCGGCTTCCGGTCAAGCTTTTTGTGATAAACAATCAGGGATATCATTCCATCCGGCAGACCCAGCAGAGCTATTTCAAAGAACCGCTGGTAGGAGTGGGCGAGGAGAGCGGAGATCTCAGTTTCCCGGATCTTATGAAACTGGCGCCTGCCTACGGGTTCCCCTACAGAGCGGTTCACAGCGCCGGGGAGCTCTCGGGAGCCATCCGGGAAGTACTGGACTGTGAGGGTGCTTTTGTCTGCGAGGTGTTTGTCACCAAATACCAGAAGACAGAGCCCAAAACCTCATCCAGAAAACTTCCCGACGGCAGGATGGTGTCCGCTCCGCTGGAGGATATGTATCCTTTCCTGCCTGCAGAGGAGATGGAGGAGAATATGAGGATCTCCAGGGAGTAAATCCGGAAATGCCGGAAGTGTGAGGAAAAGAAAAATGAAACGGATTGTAGTTACCGGAGCCACAAGTATGATCGGCGTGGCTCTGATCGAAGAATGTCTCAGACATGATATAGAAATATATGCGGTAGTCCGCTCTTCTTCCGGAAAGGCGGGGCGGCTTCCGTTAAGCGAGAAAATCCATCTGACAGACTGTTCCCTGGAGGATCTTCCGGATCTTCCGGGACGGATCCCGGGCGGCTGCGACACCTTTTACCATATCGCCTGGGGAAATACTGGAGAAGCCAGGAATAAAAGCACGGAGCTTCAGAGCCGGAATATTTTTTATACTCTGCAGGCGGTCCGCGCGGCGGCAGAGCTGGGATGCAGACGTTTTATCGGCGCGGGATCCCAGGCGGAATACGGTCCCATGGACGTGGAGAAAATTTCTCCGGACAGTCCGGTGAACCCTTCGACGCCCTACGGCGCAAGCAAGCTGGCGGCAGGGCATCTTGCGGGAATGCTCTGCAGGGAACTTGGAATGGAGTGTATCTGGCCCAGGATCTTCAGCGTATACGGAAAATATGAAAAAGAGACGACCATGGTGGCCTCCGGCCTGCGGAAGATGCTTGCCGGCGAACCTACGGAGTTTACGCCCGCCATGCAGCGGTGGGATTATCTTTACAGCAGGGATGCGGGCCGTGCTTTTTATCTGATCGGTGAAAAGGGAAAAGGCGGTTCGGTCTACTGTGTGGGAAGCGGGCAGGCGAGGCCCCTGAAAGAATATATAGAAGAGATGGCGGCGCTTACCGGAGCCGGGAAGCCGGGCATCGGGGCGAAGCCCTATCCGCCGGGAGCGGTGATGAATCTCTGCGCGGATATCGGAACCCTTACGGGGGATACAGGATTTATTCCGGAATATACCTTTGAACAGGGGATCCGGGAAACTATTGAGTGGATAAAGGCAGGAGAATGAACATGAAGAAGAAAATATCGGTGGTGATCCCCACCTACAATGAGGAAGCCAATGTGGTCCCCCTGGCAAAAGCCATTGTGGAGGTGATGGAGCGGGACCTCAGTAATTATGACTATGAGATCCTCTTTATAGACAATCATTCCCGGGACAATACCCAAGCGCTTCTTCGGGGACTCTGCGGTGAGAACAAAAAGATCAAGGCGATCTTCAACGCCAGGAATTTCGGACAGGCCCGTTCTCCGGTCTACGGCATGAAACAGGCCTACGGCGACTGTGTGGTGCGTATGTGCGCGGATTTCCAGGATCCTGTGGAAATGATCCCGGTCTTTGTGAAGGAGTGGGAACAGGGCCACAAGATCGTGATCGGCGTGAAAAACGCCAGCCAGGAGAAAAAGAGGATGTACTGGCTGCGGGGCATGTATTATAAAATGATCCGTAAGATCACGGATATCGATCATATCGAGCAGTTTACCGGGTTCGGTCTCTATGACAAGCAGTTTGTGGACGTGGTGCGGGATCTCCATGATTCCATGCCCTATCTCAGGGGAATCATCGCGGAGCTGGGATACGATTATAAAGCGGTGCCCTATACCCAGCCGAAACGGCGGGCGGGCAAAAGCAAAAATAATTTTTACAGCCTTTACGACTACGCCATGATCGGGATCACTTCCTACTCGAAAGTGGTAATGAGGCTGGCGACTTTCGCAGGTTTTCTCATTGGAGGATTAAGCTTTGCAGCGGGTCTTGTGTATCTGATCCTGAAACTGATGTACTGGGACCGTTTCTCTGCCGGCGTGGCGCCCATGGTGATAGGCGTTTTCTTCCTGGGAGCCATGCAGCTTTTCTTTATCGGATTTCTGGGAGAATATGTGCTGAGTATCAATACCAGAGTTCTGAACCGTCCTCTTGTGGTGGAGGAAGAAAGGCTGAATTTCCAGGCGGAGGAAGAGATCGAGGAAGATATGGAGAAACTTTTGGAGGATGTGGAGTCAGTGGGAAAACTGGGAGAGACAAAGTTCAGCCCCGAGGTTCTGGCGGCCCTTCAGACAATTTTAAAGCAGTATGCGGATACTGCCCGGGATTCTGACAGTGTATCTCTGAAATCACCGGAAAGACAGGAGACAGGAGTATGAAAACGAAAAATAAAACAGCCCCCGGCTTTTTTGCCCGGACGGCGTCGGAATGGAAAGGAATGCGTTTCTTCTGCGGAAATGAACTCTGCCGTCTGGACTGGATCATATCTGTCCTGATCCTGGCATTTCTGTTTGTGACCTGTGTGCATTCCGATGTGAAACTTACGGGAAACCGTTCTTTTCTCATGTATGAACACTTTGCGGATTTTTATCAGGCGAGCTACGAGCAGTCGGGAGGGTACTGGGCCAATTACCTTCCCAGCACTTTTATCGCCTATGCCATATGGAATCTGCCTCTTTACCTTACCGGCCATGTGCCGGAGGCGATACTCACCAACAGTTTCGTGAACATGATGTGGTACAAGCTGCTGCCGGTGATCCTTTACTTCGTCACCGCCCAGCTGATGTATCTGATCGGAAAAGAGATGGGATTCGGCGAGAAAAAATCTCTTCTCTGCAAATTCGCGTTTCTGATCTTCCCCATGGGAGTGTTCAGCCAGTTTATCTTCAGCCAGTACGACATCTTCACCGTGTTTTTCATGGTGATGGGATTCTGGCTTTATCTCAGAGGAAAACTGTGGAAAACGGCGCTGATGTTCGGAATCGCGGCTACCTTCAAGTACCATGCGGTCCTGTATTTTCTGGCTCTGATTCTTCTGAAGGAGAAGAAAATCC
>DWXL01000194.1 GCA_019119235.1 Candidatus Blautia excrementigallinarum
CAGCCGTCCAGAATGAGGCCGGTAAAGTGGCTGATCAATGTGGCGGCCAGGACCAGCGCGGTGGAGACCGTGTCGCTGAGACTGTCCATGGCGGTGGCCTTCATGGCGGCGCTGTCTATTTTGCGGCTTATGGAACGGTTGTAATAAAACATATAGATCTTTACCACAATGGAGGCGGCAAGGATACCCAGTACAAGCGGGCTGCTGTCCACGGCTTCTGGATGGAGGATTTTTTCCACGGAGGATTTTGCCAGCTCGAAGCCCATGATCAGGATCGCAATCGAAACGAGAAGGCCGGATATGTATTCCATCCTTCCGTGTCCGAAAGGATGTTCCGGATCGGGCTTCTGTCCGGAAATCCGGAATCCGATGAGTGTGATAATGGAGGAGCCTGCGTCGGAAAGATTGTTGAAGGCGTCGGCCGTGATGGCGATGGAATTGCTCAGAATACCGGCGATCCATTTTCCGAGGAAAAGAAGCAGGTTCAGGCCGATCCCCACAGCGCCGCAGAGTGTGCCGTACGCCTGACGCACCTGGGGCGAAGAATAGTTTTTCCGGTTCTTTATAAATATGGCGGATAAAAAACGAATCATATTTACATCTCCCTGTGTCTGAAATGGTGACGAGTCAGAAAACAGAAACAGGAATTCTGGCTCTGGCACTTATCCTAGCATATTCTATTATAAAATGCCAGAATGATTTACAATTTGGCCGGGAAATGATATATTGCAAATGTAGAAACGCAGAAAAAAATTTATGATCAGGAGATAATCCATGAAAAATCTGAAAAAAATAGTAATGGTGATCGATGCAGACAATACGCAGCTTTCCAAACTGGAAGCGGTGATACAGGAGGTTTCCGCCAAAGGGCGTATCGTGGTAAAGAGAGCATACGGGAACTGGAGAAAAGAGAATCTGAAGAACTGGGAGGAGGAACTGAAGCGCCTCGCCATCAAGGCGGAGCAGCAGTTCGATTATGTATCGGGAAAGAACGCTACAGATATGGCGCTGGTGATCGATACCCTGGATCTCCTCCATAATGAGCTTTATGACGCTTTTGTCATCGTGGCGAGTGACAGCGACTATACTCCTCTTGCCATCCGACTCCATGAGTCGGGTGTCTACGTTATGGGAGTAGGCGAGAAAACTACTCCAGTAGCTTTCCGCAACGCCTGCGACGAATTCGTGTTCCTGGAGAACCTGAACAAGAATACAGAGGTTCGCGGTTCTGCGGAAAACGAGAAAAACAACGTTAAGAAAGAAATCCAGGTGTCCGAAGCCGCCGCGGAGTATCCCCAGGAGGAAGATATAAAAGAGATCCACAAACTGCTCCGGATCGCCTGGGACAAATACCAGGAGAACGACGGATATGTGAATGTAAGCTCCGCGGGCCAGTATATCAAGCGGGCAAAACCTGATTTCGACGCCAGAACTTACGGATTTTCCAAGCTCCCGGATCTCGTGGAGGCTTTCCCGAAAAAATATTCCATGAAACGCTATAAGGGAAAGGGAACGGTAACCATCATCGCCTATAAATGCATCTGAGGAAAACACAGCACTTTAACAGTCAGAGGAGAATCAGCATGGACAGACAGATAACAGAGCGGCAGATACAGTTCACGGCGGACGCCATTCTGATCGTGGACGACAGTGAACTGAACAGAGCGATACTGAAAGAAATATTCAAAGATTCCTATGAGATCATGGAGGCGGAAAACGGACAGGAATGCCTGGAAAAACTTCTGGAAAACAAAGACCGTATCTGCGCCGTCCTTCTGGATGTGATGATGCCGGTAATGGACGGCATGGAACTTCTCAGACGGCTGGAGGCCGGTACGGATATCCTGGATACCATACCTGTATTTCTCATTACGGCAGAGGCCGGAGAACAGGTGGTAAAAGAGGGCTACCGTCTGGGCGTTATGGACGTGATCGAAAAACCGGTGGTCCCGTACGTTGTAAAACGACGCGTGGACTCCGTGGTGGAATTATTTCTTTCCAGACGGAAGCTCAGCCGTCTGGCAGAATACCAGAGACAGGAACTGATCAACAGGGAACTGGAGATCATGGACCTGAACCGGGGCATGATCGAGGCGCTGGCCACCGCGATCGAGTTCAGAAGCGGGGAATCCGGGGACCATGTCCAGAGGATCAGCGGGATCACGGAATATCTTCTGATGCATACAGATCTGGGCGCCGGACTCCAAAGAGAAGAGATCCGCCTGATCTCCATGGCCGCCATTATGCATGACGTGGGAAAAATCGCCATATCCGACGCGATCCTGAACAAACCGGGAACGCTGACGGCAGAGGAATTCGAGATCATGAAGACACATACCGTACAGGGCGCCCGGCTTCTGGAAAAAATCCCCCAGCTCCGGAAACATGCGGTGTTCCATTACGCCTATGATATTGCCCGCCATCATCATGAACGCTGGAACGGGAAGGGATATCCGGACGGACTGTCAGGAGAGGCTATCCCCGTATGGGTACAGGTGGTGTCTGTGGCGGACGTTTACGACGCGCTGGTGAGTAAACGTGTTTACAAAGACGCCTATGGATTCGACGAGGCGTTGGAAATGATCAGCAGCGGCCAGTGCGGCCAGTTCAATCCCCGTCTGATGGAGGCGTTCACAGGAGCCGAAAAAGAACTGCGTAAACTGTATCATACAAAACAAACAGGCGGGGAATCTGTCTCCGGGTAAAGAAAAGGATGTGAGAGAAAATGAATGAAGAGATAAAAAAGAAACTGGAACAGGCCGGAACCGATATAGCGTCCGGGACAGAGCGGTTTATGGGAAACGAGGCT
>DWXL01000003.1 GCA_019119235.1 Candidatus Blautia excrementigallinarum
GCTTTTTTCTGCTTTGTTTCCTCCCAGAGTTTATCCGCCGCCGGCGCCCATTCCTGCGCGTATTTCACGCATTTACCGCAGAGATGCTCCGCGGATTCCGGTGACTGGAGGTCTGTGGAATGTGCTCCCGATTCTTTTACCAGTTTCTGCAGGATCTCCGGATTCTCCAGCATCGGGCAGGGACGGAGCATATTCTCATTAAACGGCTGATTGTCATGGTAGGCCATGAACAGCGGCTGTTTCAGGATCTCAAGGATGGTGTTCTCCCTGATATTGCCGTTGGAATAGTGAATGAATACACAGGGTTCCGCGTCTCCGTTGGCGTTGATGTGGAAGTAGTTCCTTCCTCCGGCGATACATCCGCCCACGAATTCACCGTCATTCTGAAAATCCATGGTAAAAAGACCCGGACCGTGTTCCATATTACGGATCTCCCTTACTCTGTCATGCATATAGATACGCTGTTCCTTCGTGGGAAGAAGCTCTACGGAAGCGTCGTTCCCAACGGGCATATAGTGGAAGTACAGCGAATAACGACATCCCTTCTCCACCAGCATATCAATAAATTCATCACTGGTAACGCTCTCGATATTCTGACTTGTATAACAGATGGATGTTCCGAACACAAGGCCGTACTCCTTCAGAAGATCCATGGCGTGCATCACCTTGCCGTAAACTCCCTCGCCCCGGCGGAGGTCATTGACTTCCGGTTTTCCTTCCAGGCTGAGGGCCAGGAAAAGATTCCCCACCTCCTGCATCTGCCGGCACAGTTCCTCATCCACCAGCGTACCGTTTGTGTAGGCGAAAAATACGCAGTCGTTATGCTTTCTGCACAGCTTAATGATATCTTTTTTGCGGACCATGGGCTCGCCGCCAGTGAGCATATAGAAATAAACGCCCAGTTCTTTTCCCTGGGTGATCACAGAATCCATCTCTTCAAAGGTAAGGTTCAGTTTGTTTCCGTATTCCGCCGCCCAGCATCCTGTGCAGTGCAGATTACATGCGCTGGTTGGATCCATCAGAATGATCCAGGGAATATTGCAGTTGTGGATCTTTCGCATCTCGCGGATCGTCTTCGTTCCGTTGTAAAAAGCCTCGTACCCCAGATCCAGAAGCGTGGTCTTCAAAACGTTGGGATGGAGTTCATTTACCATCCGGGTCACATAACGGTTCAGGGTGCATTCCGGATCACCGGCGACTTTATGGAGATAATCCCAGTTTACGCCTATATTAAATTCACCTATATATTTCTGGGCCGTATCCACAATATTTAAAAAGGCTTGTTCCGGGTTCTTTTTCACCTGACCCAGAGCCACGTCTATTACTCCTGAAAATACTTTTCTTCCTGCTGCGTGTGCAAGTTTATTCATTTGTGTCTCCTCCTTGCTGTATTTGTCTGAAACATCAGATCCATATATTCTTTCCACACTGTTATTTTTTTCACATTATACATTATAAACAGAAATTCTCTTTTTTCCATAAACAAAAACAGGACAGTGTCTATTTTTGCGCCACATCATATAATGTGTCCAAAAATATTCTGTCCTGTTCTCTGATCCTGTATGTACTTTCACCGCATTTCCGCCAGATGCTGAAAGGTGATCCTGCCGCTTCCTTCTATCATGGCGGACAGCATGCCTATGATCTCCTCCGGTTTCTGCTTCATCCCGTTTTTGATCCAGGCGTAAACGATACCTTCCAGAGCGTATGCATAAAAATCCAGAGCAAAATTCCGTTTTTCGCAGGAAATCTCCACGCTTTCCACATCTGATTCTATAATCCGGCCGACTATCAGAGCCGCATGTTTATGTATAAACTGAAACATATTGTCTTTCTGAAAAAATACATAAGTCGTAACTACAAACTTCTTATTTTCCAGACAATATTGAAACAGCCGCGTCAGGCTTTCCTGCCAGTTTGCAGGGACGCCCTCCCGCAAAATGTATTCCTCGGTCTCGCTCACATAGATCCATTCAAGAAGATCATAAATATCACGGAAGTGATAATAAAATGTATGACGGTTGATCCCGCATTCAGCGGCGATATCTGTAACCGTGATTTTGGACAGGGGCTTTTTCTCCAGAAGTTTTTTCAGAGATAGCGCCAGCGCCTTTTTTGTCATTTCTGTCATATTCTGTCTCACATCCTCTTCAGTACGTCGAACGGTATGGTTCCCCCGAAAATATCCAGGGCGCTTCCCACCGTCACATCAAGTCTCCCTTTTCCGCATTGTTCCAGCATCCGGATATCCTCCAGGCTTCCCACGCCCCCGGCGTAGGTGACGGGGCGCTCTTCATAGCGGGACAGAAGCTCCGCCAGACCGGCTTCTATACCGGATGCCTTTCCTTCCACGTCAACGGCGTGGATGAGGAATTCATCGCAGTGTTTCCCCAGCTCTTCCATTGTCTCAAGAGTAACCGGGACGTCGGTAAATTTCTGCCAGCGATCAGTGACAATATAATACTGCCCGTCTTTCATCCGGCAGCTTAAATCCAGCACCAGACGTTCCCGACCTGCCGTCCGCTCCATCTTTTCAAGGTTTTCCCAGGATATCTTTCCGTCCCGGAACACATAGGAGGTAACGATCACATGGCTGGCGCCGCCCTCCAGGTATTCCTCCGCGTTTTCCGGCCGCACTCCGCCGCCCAGCTGCAGGCCCCCTGGATATGTTTTCAACGCTTTCATCGCCTGTTCTTTCGTAGCCTGAAAATAAGGCGAATCCGCCGCGTTCAGAAGGATCACATGTCCTCCCTTCAGGCCCGCGTCACGGTACATTGCCGCGTAAAAAGCCGCGTCCTGGCCGGACACAAAGTTCTCCTCCGCCTGATCACCTGCGTCCTTCAGGCTTCCTCCTACGATCTGTTTTACTTTTCCGTTATGTATGTCGATACACGGCCGAAATCTCATACTGCCACCTCGTTCTGTCTTTAAGACCCGCCGCATTAAGCGGCAGGTCTTATCTTCCGTATATTCTAACATCAGGGATCATCTTCCGTCAACGGCGTTTCCCACTGCGTCGCCTACATCTTCCACAGCGTCGCCTACTCCGTCGCCCAGATCACGGACGCTGTTTCCCAGTTCACCGGATACAGTTCCGTCGTTTTCCGCATCTTCTTTATTCTGCTGCTCAGCCGCGTTATCTCTGTTCTGATCCGCCTCGTTCCCTGCTGCGTTATCTCTGTCCCCGGCAGTCTCATTTTCTGCTGTATCATCTCTGTCTTCAGCCATATCATTCTCCGCCGCGTTGTCTTTCACCTCTTCTTCTTTCTTTTCTTCAGCGGTATCTTCTTTTTCTTCTTTGTCCTCGGCGGTGTTCTCTGCGGCTGTTCCGGATTCGTCCGCATTATTATTGGCGTCCTCGCCGCAGGCTGTCAGCATGCCAAGAGACAGGACCAGCAGCATACTCATAAGAATTCCTCTGAATTTTTTCATTCTTTTTAATCTCCTTTTTCTGTATACTTGTATCTTTAATATGTACACTTTACGGAATTCTATTCCGCCGGAAACCGATAATTAAAAATTTGAGAAAACAGATTTTTTCTGCGGAAAGGTATTGCCTGTGAAATAAAAGGGATCCGGCCTTCCTTCCCGGAAGCCGGATCCTGATCTTCATCATATTTATATTTTTTTTCTGTCCGCTATCACGTCGC
Organism: Candidatus Blautia excrementigallinarum; assembly: GCA_019119235.1. Classification (GTDB taxonomy): domain Bacteria; phylum Bacillota; class Clostridia; order Lachnospirales; family Lachnospiraceae; genus Blautia_A; species Blautia_A excrementigallinarum. The sequence continues at coordinate 3,651 of DWXL01000003.1, forward strand.
TCATGTCGTAACGTCCCGCAGGTTTGCCGGCAAGATACTTGGCCGCCTCCAGGGCGCCTTTGCCGAATACTGCTTTGGAATAGGCTCTGTGCTTGAATTCGATCACTTCGTCCGGTCCGGCGAAAATAACCTCATGGTCTCCCACGATCGTTCCTCCCCGGACTGCGGAAATACCAATCTCCTTATCGGTACGCTTCTCCCGTTTCTGGCTGCGGTCGTATACATAATCATATTCGCCGCCCATAGCCTCGTTCAGACTGTCCGCCAGAGCAAGGGCCGTTCCGCTGGGGGCATCTACCTTCAGGCGGTGATGGCGCTCCACGATCTCCATATCGAATCCTGCCGCGGCAAGGACTTTCGCAGCGTCCTGTACCAGCTTCAGAAGTGTGTTGATACCCAGGGACATATTGGCGGATTTCAGCACCGCT